>JAPLMI010000076.1 GCA_026387115.1 Candidatus Omnitrophota bacterium
CTTCGATCACCTTTACGGTGACTTCATCTCCGATCTTGACAACTTCATCGACGGTCTTCACGAATTTATTCGCGAGCTCCGAGACGTGGATCAGGACTTCTTTACCGGGAAGTATCTCGCAGAACGCGCCGAAATTCATTATCCTCTTAATCTTGCCGGTGTAGACTTTGCCGACCTCGGGCTCCTCGACCATCGCCTTTATTGTGGCGACCGCCTTATCGATCGCCGACTGGTCCTGAGATGCCACCTGCACATTGCCGTCATCATCGATATCTACGGTAACCTGGAATTCCTGTATTATCTTCTTGATATTTTTGCCGCCCGGCCCTATGACCTCGCCGATCTTCGACTGGCTGACCTTGAATGTGACGATGTGGGGCGCGTATGCGGAGACATTATCTTTGGGCTTGCTGATCGCGGCGATCATCTTATCCAGGATGAAGAGCCTCGAGACTTTTCCGACCTCGAGGGCCTTTTTGATGACATCTTCGGTTATGCCTTTTATCTTCAGGTCCATCTGCAGCGCCGTAATGCCGTTCTTTGTGCCGGCGACCTTGAAGTCCATGTCGCCGTAGTGGTCTTCGACGCCGCCTATGTCCGTTAAAATTATCGTTTCGTTCTTCTCTTTTACCAGCCCTATCGCTATGCCGCTCACGGCGTTACTTATGGGGACTCCGGCGTCCATGAGCGAAAGAGAGCTTGCGCATACTGTCGCCATGCTGGACGAGCCGTTCGATTCCAGGATATCGGAGACGACCCTTACGGTGTAAGGGAACTTCTCCTTGGAGGGCATTACCGCCTTGAGCGCCCTTTCGGCGAGCGCGCCGTGGCCGATCTCACGCCTGCCGGGCCCGCGTATGGGCTTCGTCTCGCCGACGGAAAACGGGGGAAAATTGTAGTGGAGCATGAATGTCTTCTGCGTCTCGCCTTCGAGCGCGTCTATCGTTTGCTCGTCCTGGCTTGTGCCGAGCGTCGTGACAGAAAGCGACTGCGTCTGGCCGCGCGTAAAGAGTGCCGAGCCGTGCGTCCTCGGAAGCAGACCGACTTCGCACGTTATGGGTCTGATCTCGTCGAAGCGCCTGCCGTCGACGCGCTTCTTCTTCTCGACGATGAACTTGCGCACATCTTCTTCCTCGACCTCGTTAAGGGCGCTCTTGACCTCTTTCTCGGTATATTCGGAATCTTCGGTGACAAGTTTCTCGATCAGTTCTTTCGAGAGAAGGGCCATCGCCTCTTCCCTCTGTTCTTTCGTGCCGAGCCTGTTTATCTCACCGAGCTTCGCGACCGAAAGCCCTTTCACCTTTTCGATAAGCTCTTCGGCGACCAGAAAGGCCTTATATGCTATCTTCTTCTTTCCGCATTCAGCGGTTATCTTTTCCTGAATTTCGATGAGCGGCGGAATATGCTTGTGGCCGAACTTTATCGCTTCCAGCAGATCCTCTTCGCTTATCTCGTTGGAGCCGGATTCGATCATGATGACGGCATCCCGCGTTCCGGTGACCACAAGGTCGAGGTCGCTTGAATTGAGGTCTTTGAATGTGGGGTTGATCACGAATTTTCCGCCGATCCTGCCGACGCGCACGGCGCCGATCGGGCCTTCGAACGGAATATCCGACATCGTAAGGGCTGTGGACGCGCCTATCATAG
>JAPLMI010000018.1 GCA_026387115.1 Candidatus Omnitrophota bacterium
ATCCTTGTGGGCCCACCAGTTTTGCAAAGCAAAACTGATCCTGAACGAGCCATGGACTGCGACGAAAAGGAGCAGTCCAGGCGAAGTGAAGGACCTAAATCAATTAAGGTGCTTCGGCGGCTACAATCCTCCTATTCGTCGGATTGTTTAACGCCGCCTCAGTATCAAATTTGCTTCGCAAATTTGGAGGGGCATATGGTAAAGAATGCGGAAATGGGGAAAGAGATTTTGGTAACGGTCGCGAATAAGATAGGGATACTCGCGAATATGTCGAAGATCCTCGGGGACCACGGTATCAATATCGAAGGCGTGGCAGGATACGCGCAAGGCAATGAGGCGAAGATAATGATCGTCGCGGATGACGAGCTTCGCACGAAAGAGGCCCTGGTTAAGGCCGGGTACAAATCCCTTAAAGAGAAGGATGTTATCGTCGTGGAACTTATAAACAAACCCGGGGCGCTGAAGAGCATCACGGCAAAATTGGCGGAAGAGAAGATAGATATATTGTATGCCTACGGAACCGCCTGCCCGGAAGGATGCCCGGCGAGGCTTATACTCTCCACGAGCGATAACGAAAAGGCGCTTGTCGCGATAAAGAAATAATAAGGGTATGAAAGATAAGGCTACCGATCTGGAGATCGCGGCGGTCAATAAGTTTTACAAGGACATGTCGAAGAACGGCATAAAGCTTTCCTTTATCGCCAATCGCGAATATAACCTTGCCAAGGACAAATATACGGCGACCCTTCATGACGACTTCATGGCAACGGCCATCGCCGTCAGGGACAGGCTCGTCGAGCGCTGGATGGTCACGCAGCAGAGATACCACGACGAAAACCTGAAACGCGTCTACTATTTCTCCATGGAATTCCTTATAGGAAGGCTTCTGGGAGCGAATATATTAAACCTCGGCCTCGAGAGCGAGACAAAATCCGCGCTGAAAGAGCTGGGGTTCGATATCGGCGAGTTGTCCGAGAAAGAGATCGACGCCGGCCTCGGCAACGCCGGCCTCGGAAGGCTAGCGGCCTGTTTTCTCGATAACAAACGGCTATCAGGTCGAACATCCCGATGAGTGGCTGAGGCTCGGAAATCCGTGGGAGTTCCAGAGGTCGGAGTATACCGTAAAGGTGCGGTTTTACGGCCGCGCTTATCTGGCTCACGATGAGGACGGAAGGCTCAAGGCCCACTGGGTCGACACCAGCGATGTTCTGGCAATGCCTTACGACATACCGGTGCCCGGATACAGAAACGATACCGTCAACACCTTGCGCCTCTGGTCGGCGCGGTCCAGCGAAGAGTTTGATCTGAGCTACTTCAACGACGGCGACTATGAGAGGGCCGTATACAACAAGGTATTGACCGAAAATATCTCGAAGGTTCTCTACCCTAATGACAACGTCAGCCAGGGCAGAGAGCTGCGCCTGAGGCAGGAGTACTTCTTTACCGCCGCTTCGATCGCTGACATAATCCGGCGTTTCAAGGCCGAGAATAACGATTTTAAGAAACTTCCGGATAAGGCCGCCATTCAGCTGAACGATACGCATCCCGCGATAGCCATAGCGGAACTTATGCGTATTTTGATCGACGAAGAGGGGATCGATTGGGATACGGCTTGGCGGATAACGGAAAACACATTCGCCTATACGAACCACACGATAATGCCCGAGGCGCTGGAGGCGTGGGGCGTGGGATTATTTGAAAATCTTCTACCCCGGCACCTTCAGATCATTTACGAGATAAACTTAAGATTTTTAAAGGAAGCATCGATTAAATTCCCGGGTGATAACGAGAGGCTGAGGAGGATGTCGATCATCGAAGAGGGTGACCCCAAGAGGATACGCATGGGGCACCTTGCCGTCATAGGCAGCCATTCGGTAAACGGGGTTTCCGAACTCCATTCAGAGCTTTTAAAGACCCAACTTTTCAGGGACTTCTACGAACTCTGGCCCGATAAATTCAATAACAAAACGAACGGAATCACGCAGAGAAGATGGCTTAAAAAATCGAATCCGCGCTTATCCGATCTGATAACAGAGGCCATAGGCGATAAATGGGTCACCGATCTGTATGAGCTGAAGAAGCTTCTGCCTTTCAAAGACGACGAGCGTTTCAGGGAAAAATGGCAGGATGTGAAGAGTAAGAATAAAATCGATCTCGCTTCCTATATAAATAAAAATACGGGCATCGTCGTCGATCCATCATCTCTATTTGACGTTCAGGTGAAGAGGATGCACGAGTATAAAAGACAGCTATTATTCAGTTTCTACATTCTCGCCCAGTACCTGAAATTGAAGGCGGATCCGAAGGCCGATGCGTTCTCGCGAACCTTTATACTGAGCGGCAAGGCCGCGCCGAGTTACGCGATGGCGAAGCTGATAATAAAATTTATCAACAGCATCGCGGAGATCGTCAACAAAGACAAAGATATAAGCGATAGGCTGAAGGTCGTATTCCTCGAGAATTATTGCGTGTCGCTGGCGGAAAAGATATTCCCGGCGGCTGAGCTTTCGGAACAGATATCCACCGCGGGAACGGAGGCGTCGGGGACAGGCTGCATGAAATTCATGGTCAACGGCGCCCTCACCATAGGAACGCACGACGGCGCTAACCTCGAGATAGCCCGGGAGGCGGGCCATGACAACATATTCCTCTTCGGTTTGAAAGCCGGCCAGATTTTCGAATTGCGGTCGCGCGGATACAATCCGCAAAGCTTTATAGATAAATCTGCGGCGCTCAAGGAAATATTTCACCTTATACAGAGCAATTTCTTATCTCCCGTGGAGTTCGGCCTCTTCGACCCGATAGTGCGGTCGCTTCTGGATCACGACTATTTCTTCGTCCTGGCCGATTTCGAAGGTTACTGCCGCACGCAGGAGGCGGTATCGGCCGCCTATCGCGATCGGGACGGGTGGGTAAGGCGGTCGATAACGAATGTCGCAAAATCCGGAAAATTTTCAAGCGACAGGACTATAGAGGAGTACGCCAGATCTATCTGGGATGTTCCCTGCCACAAATAACCTCGCGCGCGGCATAAAGGTCTAAGCTGTTTCCAGCGCCGCCCTGGCCGTATCCCGCAGCCTCGCGAAATCCGCCGCTCTGAATTGGCTTGTGTCTATGGGCGGGATGACCTTCATACTTACAGGTACCTTCGTGGTGAATAGCCAGCTCCCCCTGGGGATCGCTTTACCGGCGTTCTCTATAAATATGGGCAGGACGGGAACGCCTTCTTTTATGGCCAGCTTGAACGCCCCGTTCTGGAAATCGCCAATTTCACCGGTCTGGCTTCTGGTGCATTCCGGAAAGAAGAGGACAGATATGCCGGACCGCAGCCATTCCGCCGCCTGGCGGTAAACCTTCTTGATGCTCCCTAATTTTCCGCGCTCAAGCTTTATATGCCTTGCGAGCGACAGGTTCCAGCCGATAAATGGCACGCTGAAGAGGCTCTCTTTCGCCACCCACTTGAACTGCATCCTCGTCTTATACATGATGACGATATCAGCAAGGCTCTGATGATTTGATATGACAATATATGTTTTT
>JAPLMI010000099.1 GCA_026387115.1 Candidatus Omnitrophota bacterium
AAGATTACCAGCGCGTATTCGGAAGAAAACCCCTAATGGGCGCGGGCGCCATTGCCATAATGTGTAACGCGGATAACACAAAAAGCGAGGCCGAGGCGATGTTCGACGAGATCGTTATATCGGCCCCCGCCGGTTCAAGTCAAGGAGACGTGAAGAAATGAACGAGATAAATTTGATAAAGAGAAGAAGATATCTTGTCGACAAGCCTTTCCAGTACCGGTACATGAGCCTTGTGGCGATACCGCTTGTCTTCCTGCTGGCGGGGTTGTATTACCTTATCTACTATTCGGTCTTCAGGCAGATGCTGATACCCGAGGCGATAGCCGTTACGCTCCTGCCGGCGATGAAGAAGGTGAATATCGTTGTCGCGTTCGCCCTGCCGGTTATCCTGTTTCTCATAATCAGGGCATCTCTAATATATTCAAACAGGATTATAGGGCCGATCCCCAGAATAGAGAGGGATCTGGATAAGGCGATCGCGGGCGATTATTCCATAAGGCTTAAGGCGCGCGATAAGGACGAGCTTGGCGATTTTATATCGAAGATAAACACGCTGCTCGAAAAGATCGAAGGATCGAAAGCTAGCCAAAGATAAACCCGGTGACTGCCCTAAACCGTCTTTTCTTAGTAGGTATACTTTCCATTGCCTCGTTTTTCCTGTGAGGAATATCCTCAAGTTCGGCCTGCCGCAGGCTTACGACGGAAAAAACACCGTCCTCATCCTGGAGATCCCGGAGTTTTCAAAGAACTACCTGTTCGGAAAATACTGGATGGGACAACCGTGGCTTGCGATCTACATGGCCAGCCTCTCGTTCCGTGTATTCGGGATAAGTACTCGCGCGGCCAGATTTCCGTTCGCGCTGACAGGGCTCTTTTCCGTTCTTTTGGTCTATCTACTCGCCCAGAAATTTTTCAAGTCGCGCACCGTCTCTAACTTAAGCGCGAGCCTCGCGACATTTTCGGTGCCGTTCATCCTTCATTTGCGTCAATGCAGATATTACTCCCCCGGGGTATTCCTGACGCTTTTATGCATATACCTCTACCTGTGTTATATCGAAAAGAGAAAATTTTCCTCGCCCTTTCTGCTCGCGTCCCTATTCCTGCTTCTGAATACAAGCCTCAGCTATTTTCTTGGGGTCGCAGCGGCAATTATTATCCACATGTTTTTCTCGAGAACCAGCCCTTTCTTTAAAAGAAATATAGTATTTCTAGTTGTTTTATCACTATTCTCCATACCGATACTTTATCTTTTTAAACTTCAGAGGCGGCTTGCGCTGGACTTCGACTGGATATCGCACAACGTGAGATTTTATATACGCGCCATTAATAAATATATATTTCCGTGGAGGTCGGCAATCCTTCTTTATGTATTTTACGTCCTTAAAAAAAGAAAATTTACAATCCCGATGCCGAAAAAGGATAGGGAGGCCGCCTATCTTCTTTCGCTATTTATTGTTTCCGCGCTCCCGTTCCTTCTTATTATTAATATGAACAGCCTTCGATATATTATTCATATCGCGCCGTTATTTTTCATCCTGGAGGCATATATAATTTATCGATTGATGGCGAGATTCAAGTATCTTGCCCTGTGCGTGATAATCCCGCTGGCTATTTTTACGAACGCCTTCAGCTTCTCTTTGCCCGTCAGGAGCTTTTTTCTCGATTATATCTATGAGATAACGCATGACTATGACGGACCGGCAGAGGGGATAACCGGGTATTTGAACGCGAACGCGAAACCCGGGGATACCGTGAAGGTTGCGCATAGATTTGACAACCCGATCATTTTTTATACGGACCTCAAGGTTGATAATATGCCGCCTTTTGATGACGGGAAATTTCCTGAATGGATAGTGGTGAACGGCCGCTGGAACAGCGGTTTCTACGATTCCGATTTTTATTTAGAAGTGAAGAAACGCTACGAGGAGATCGTCCTTCCTTATCCCGATATACCTTGGGAAAACCGGCCTGACGATATGGGCTACCATAAATTTAAGACCGATGCCAGCGCGCCAATGGTTAAGATTTATAAAAGGCGCTAAAGGCCGGGGGCATATTCTTCTTGACATACCGCGTCGCATAATTATAATACTTATAATTAGCTTAATTATATAGAAGGGGGAAGTGAAATGGCAATTTTTGAGGCAAAGGATATCCGCAATATAATTCTGTTAGGTCATTCCGGATGCGGAAAGACAACCTTAGCCGAAGCCCTCATCTTCGCAGGCGGAGCAATACCGAAAATGGGATCGATAGAAGAGGGGAATACGATTTCGGATTACAATGAAGACGAAAAGGAAAAGAAACATTCGGCCGGCACATCCGTGCTGAGTTTTGCCTATGGCGGTAAAAAAATAAACATGATAGACGTTCCGGGTTATACGGATTTCGCGGGCGAGATAATAGGCGCAATTCGGGCTGTGGATTCGTGCATAGTCGTGGTGAACGCCGCAAGCGGCATCGAGATAGGTACTGAGCGCGCGTACAGGATGGCCAGGGAGAAGGGCGTGCCGTGCATATTTTTTATAAATATGCTCGATAAAGAACATTCCGATTACGACAAGTGTTTCGAGGATATACAGAATAAATTCCGCAAGCATTGCGTTGCCGTCGACGCTCCGATAGGAAAAGAATCCGCATTTAAAGAAGTGGCCAGCGTGGTTATGCCGAAAAATATAGATAAGTTCTCAGATAGCGACAAGGCGCATCTCAAACGTCTCATCGACGGCCTGACTGAAACCGTTGCCGAGACCAATGACGCGCTTCTCGAGAAATATCTGGACAAGGGAGAGCTTGGCGCCGAAGAATTATCCGGAGCTCTCAACAAAGCAATACACGACGGCGCGATCACCCCGATTTTATGCGGCTCAGCCAGGAAGAGCATCGGGATAAAAGAACTCCTGGATACTATAATCAATTTTCTGCCGTCTCCGGCAGACAGGCCGAAAGTCGACGCGGTAAAGCAGGACAATTCTGAAAAGGTGAGCCTTGAGCCGAATCCGAACGCGCCATTTGCCGCGCTTGTATTCAAAACGTTATCGGATCCGTTCCTGGGCCAGATATCTATGTTCAGGGTTTTTTCGGGCAAGCTTCAACCTAACGGCACATTTGTTAACGTAAATAAGGGAACAAAGGAAAAGATCGGACAGCTTTTCACTCTTTTGGGAAAGACGCAAGTCCCGATGGAATCTGTTCAGGCTGGTGACATAGCTTGCGTTGCCAAGCTGAAAGACACTCAAACCGGCGATTCGATAAGCGATGAGAAGAAGCCGCTGAAGTTTGATGATATACAATTTCCTGAGCCCGCCATATCATTTTCTCTTAAACCTAAAACTCGTTCGGACGAGGACAAGATCTCGGGCGCTCTGCACAAGTTGACAGCTGAAGACCCGACGTTTAAAATTACCAGGGACGAGCAGACTAAAGAGATGATAGTCTCCGGCATGGGCGATATTCACATCGGCACAATGGTGAACCGGATGAAGATGCGTTACGGAGTGCAAGTTGATATCGGGACTCCGAAGGTTGCCTATAAAGAGACGATCCTGGGTAAGGGCGATGCGCAGTATAGGCATAAGAAGCAGACCGGCGGCGCGGGACAGTTCGCCGAGGTATGGATGCGCGTAGAGCCTCTTCCGCGGGGGGCGGGATTTGAATTTGTAGATGAGGTTGTCGGCGGCGCGATACCGAAACCATTCGTCGTGTCATGCGAGAAGGGAGTAAAGACGGCCCTGCAGTCAGGAGGCTTGGCAGGGTTTCCCGTTGTGGACTTGAAGGCAATAGTCTATGACGGTAAGACACATCCTGTCGACTCAAAGGATATCGCCTTCCAGACAGCTGCCCGCCACGCGTTCAGGGAGTCGATGCTGAAAGCGCGGCCCGTGATTCTGGAGCCGATAATGGACGTTGATATTATAGTACCTGATGAATTTATGGGCAATATCGCGGGAAGCCTGAACTCAAGGCGCGGCAGGGTCATGGGGATGGAGCCTGGGGACGGGTCTCAGACTATTAAGGCAAAGATCCCATTGGAAGAGATGTATAAATATGTCAACGAACTTAAATCCATTACAGGGGGGCGCGGCACGTATTCTATGACTTTTTCTCATTACGAGATAGTGCCGTCAAATACGGCACAGGTTATAATAGACAAAGCAAAGCAGAGCAAGAAAGAAGAAGCGGAGGAATAATGAGCGGACACTCGAAGTGGGCGACGATCAAACATAAGAAGGCTGCTACAGACGCGAAGCGCGGCTCTCTATTCACAAAACTGATAAAGGAAATAACGGTAGCGGCGAGAGGCGGCGGGAAACCGGAGACCAATCCGAGGTTACGGGTTGCGATAGAGCGCGGGAAAGAAGCGAGCATGCCGGCCGACAATATCGAACGCGCTATAAAGAAAGGCACCGGCGAGCTCGAGGGTGTCAGTTATGAAGATATAGTATTGGAAGGGTATGGCCCGGGATGCGTCGCGTTTTACGTGGAAGGCGTCAGCGATAACAAGAACAGGACGACGAGCGAGGTAAGGAC
>JAPLMI010000060.1 GCA_026387115.1 Candidatus Omnitrophota bacterium
CTGCCGGCCCTGGCCTCGGTGCGCAAATTATACAGCTCCTTCTTCAGCGCCTCTATCTTAAGACGAATTTCGTCGACAGTCATATTCCGCAGTTCGTTCGCTTTTATCATCAATGCGCCCTCGTGACAAATTTGGTCCGAAGCGGGATTTTGTGGGCGGCGACCCTCATGCATTCCCTTGCGATCTCCATAGGAATTCCGTCCATCTCAAAAAGGATCTTGCCTTTTTTGACTACGGCCACCCAATGGTCCGGAATGCCCTTTCCTTTACCCATTCTCGTTTCGGCGGGCTTTTTCGTGATCGGTTTGTCCGGGAATACCCTTATCCAGACCTTGCCGCCGCCTTTCAGATTTCTCATCAGGGCGACTCTTGCCGCCTCAATCTGCCTATCCGTAAAGTAGGCGTTTTCGAGCGCTTTAAGGCCAAACTCGCCGAAAGATAACTTTGCGCCCCTGAACGCTGTTCCGAAGAGCCTGCCGCGCTGCGATTTCCTGAATTTGACCCTTTTGGGCATCATTGCCATTATTTACCTTCACCAGTTCTAACCAGGTTAGATTAATTAAACAGTATGCCTCTTACCGTCAGCAGGCTCTTCTTTTGCCTTATCCAGAATTTTATCGCCTTTATATATCCAGACCTTGACCCCTATCAATCCGTACGTCGTCAATGCTTCCGCGAACCCGTAATCGACATCAGCGCGAAGGGTCTGCGCCGGTATCGATCCCACGCGGTAACTTTCCCGTCTTGCTATTTCACCGCCGCCGAGCCGCCCGGAACATATGATCTTGACGCCCTTGGCGCCGGAATCGAGCGCGTTCTGGACCGACTTCTTCATCGCGCGCTTGTGCGGCATGCGCTTCTCCAGCTGGAAGGCGATATTTTCGGCTACGAGCTGCGCGTCTACGTTGGGATTTTTGATATCCTTTATGTCAATCAGGACCTCTTTGCCGGTGATCGAATGAAGCTCCTCTTTTAACTTCTCTATCTCCTGGCCGCGCCTTCCTATGATTATACCCGGCCTTGCGGAAAATATCATGACCCTCACCTTGTCGCTTGAGCGCTCCACTTCGATCTTCGATACCGCCGCGGACGACAACGCCTTCTTTATGAACTTGCGTATCTTTGTGTCCTCGAGCAGGAACTTCGGAAAATCCTGTTTTTTGGCGAACCAGCGGGATTTCCAGTCGTAAATATAGCCTGTCCTGAAACCATAAGGGTGAACTTTTTGACCCATCTTACTCCTTACCTTTTTTGACGGTCTTCTTAACTGGGGGCGTCTGGATCTTCTTAACTTCTACATTAACTTTTGTTTTAGGCTTCGGATGCTCCTTCTTCGGCTCTAGTCTATCCAGCTCCAGGGTGATGTGGCTTGTGCGCTTTTTTATCATGCTCGCCCTGCCCATCGACGCGGCCCTGAACCTTTTAAGCATGGGCCCGCCGTCCGCGACAAGTTTAGATATGTAAAGGCTCGACATGTCGAGTCCCTGAATTCTCTTCGCGTTGGCTAGCGCGCTCTTGAGCAGGTCTTCGCAATACCTCGCGGCATTCTTCTTCACGCCCGCGAGGATAGCTATCGCGGCTTCCGGATTCTTCCCCTTTATAAGAGGAATTATCAGCCTGAACTTTCTCGGCGTTACCCTGATATATTTCAGCTTGGCACTTGTTACCATAACTTTTAAACCTTTAAACTTTTTAACTTTTAAACTTTTTAACTTTTTAACTTTTAAACTATAATTAAGTCTTGTCCATCGATACTTCTGTCGCCGCGCCATGCTTCCTGAATGTTCTCGTCGGCGAGAATTCACCCAGCTTATGCCCCACCATATTTTCCGTGACATAGACCGGTATAAATTTCCTTCCGTTATATATCGCTAACGTCAACCCCACAAACTCGGGCGTTATCGTCGAACGCCTGGACCATGTCTTCAGCGGTTTCTTATCGTTCGCCTTAGCGGCCTTCTGGACCTTCATCAGAAGCTTTTCGTCTATGAACGGCCCTTTCTTCGTCGATCTTGACATTCTATTTTCTCCAAATTTTCGAAGAAAATTTGATCCTGAGGCTACGACGAACAGGAGCAGCCGAAGGACCCTCTCTTCTATCGCCTTCTCTTCAGTATGTACTTATCCGAATGCCTTTTCTTCCTCGTCTTCAAGCCCTTCGCGTACTGGCCCCACGGTGACCGCGGCTGCCCGCCCGAGGCCTTTCCTTCGCCGCCGCCCATCGGATGGTCGTGCGGGTTCTTCGCCACACCTCTTGAATAAGGCCTGAGTCCCATCCATCGGGACCTTCCGGCCTTCCCTATCGAAATAGACTCATGATCTATATTGCCGACCTGGCCGATCGTTGCCGTACATTCCAGATTTATCATCCGTATCTCGCCGCTTGGCAGCTTAACCTGCGCGTAATCGCCTTCTTTGGCCATAATGACGCACGAGTTTCCGGCGGACCTGCCTATGACGGCGCCCGCGCCTTTTGAAAGCTCGACGTTGTGTATAGGGATACCGGTCGGTATATTGGCGAGCTTCGTCGCGTTTCCGGTCTTTATCTCAGCGGACGGGCTTGCGATAACGTCATCGTTAACGGCGAGCCCTATAGGCGCGATTATATACCTCTTCTCTCCGTCCGAATATTCGAGGAGCGCCAGCCTCGCGGACCTGTTCGGATCATACTCTATCGCCGTGACCTTGGCCGGCATGTCAAGCTTGTCGCGCCTGAAGTCGACGATACGTATCATCCTCTTGTGGCCGCCGCCCCTGTGCCTGGAGGTGACTCTTCCGCGGTTATTCCTTCCGCCGGACCTTTTTAACGGCAGGAGAAGCTTTTTTTCAGGCCGCGCCTTCGTCAACTCTTCGAAGTTTGATATCGCCGCATGCCTCAATCCGTCCGTCGTCGGTTTAAACTTTTTAATTCCCATGGATTTTCCTTACGTAATATCTATTTTGCTTCCCTCTTTAAGCGTCACGATCGCCTTCTTCCAGTCAGCAGTCTTACCTATAGCGTACCTGACGCGCTTGGTCTTGCCCCTCATCATAATCGTATTGACGCCCTCGACCTTGACCTTATATATATCCTCGACCGCCTTCCTGATCTCGATCTTATTCGCTGTCCTATCTGTCCAGAACTGATATTTATTTAACGCGAGGAGGTTCGCGCCCTTCTCCGTCCTTATCATCCCTTTAACTACGTCGTGCGGGTCTTTCATACGCCCCTCTTAACCCTTAAACCTTTCGGGCAGCTTCTGTATCGCGGCCTTGGAGATGACCAGGTTGTCGCAGTTCAAAACATCCATAGTGCTAAAGTCCTTGTAATTCTTTACCGACACTTCCTCGAGATTCCTCGAAGCCCTCATGACTTTGTCGTTGATGGTATCTACGACGAACAGGCTCTCGCCTTTCAGTTTAAGGGCGCCCATTATAGCCTTGAATTTTTTCGTCTTCGCCTCGTCAAGATTTATGGATTCTATGCCGAGGACCTTCTCTTCGTTCAGTTTTGAATTTATGCTTGATAGAAACGC
>JAPLMI010000052.1 GCA_026387115.1 Candidatus Omnitrophota bacterium
CTAAGAAAGGTCATACCGGTACGACCGACGCGGTCGACATATGTCGACCGCGTCGGTCGTACCGGTATGACCTTTCTTAGAAATCGCCGCGTTTCCGGAAGAGGCCTCGAAGATTCTTCATGAAACCGCGCTGTTGCGACGCCTTCTTGTCTTCGCTCTTAGCTTTTTCTGTCCTCTTCTCTTCCTCGAGGGTAGGCCTTTTCTTCTGTATCGTCTTTATCCTTGGCTCTGGCGGAACATGAGGCTCTTTTTTGTGCTCTTCCTTTGCCGGCTTTGAGCCTGCCTCGGGCTTTACCCCTTCAGTTTTTTGGCTCTTCTCTTTCTTCTTTTTCGGCAGTTTCTCGACGATCTTCTTCTCCGTAAGCTCAAAGACGCAAAGGCTTGCGCCGTCGCCGCGCCTGAAGCCCAAAGGTATGATCCTGGTATAGCCGCTCGACCTGGATTTGAAGAGTTGTGAGGTTTCTTTAAAGAGTTTGTAGACAAGGTCTCTGTCGGTAAGGATGTCGTATGCCCTTCTTCGCGATGCCACAGTATCTGTTTTGGACAGGGTGATGAGATGCTCGACGAGCCTTCTTGCCTCCTTGGCCCTCGCTACCGTAGTTTCTACCCTCTGAAATTTCAGCAGGTTTTTAGCCATATTCCTCAGCATGGCATTCCTGTGGGCCGTCATCATGCTGAGCTTGTTGCGTCTCTTTCTATGTCTCATAATTATTCGGACTCTTCCTTAGCTTTCTTACCTTCGCCCAACTTCATCCCCAGGGACAGGCCCATTCCAACCAATATCTTATTGATCTCTCCCAGGGATTTCTTGCCAAAGTTCCTGTATTTGAGCATATCCAGCTCCGTCTTCTTGACAAGGTCGCCTATCGTTTTTATACGCGCCTCCCTCAGGCAATTCGAACTCCTGACAGAGAGTTCGAGCTCCGAGATAGGGACTTTGAGTTTCTCCCTTAAAAGCTTCGTTTCTTCCGATTCGACCGGCGTCTCTTCCTCTTCGGGAAGCTTTCCGAACCCTACGAATATGTCGAGATGGCGCTGTAAAATATTTGACGCGTATAGAAGGGCCTCTTTAGGCTCTATCGAACCGTTGGTCCATGTCTCTACGATCAATTTATCGTAATCGGTTATCTGCCCGACGCGGGTATTCTCTACGAAGAAATTCACCTTTATCACCGGCGTGAATATTGAATCTATGGGTATTACGCCTATCGATTGAGTTTCTTTTTTGTTCCTTTCGGCGGGCACATATCCTCTTCCCCGCGCGACCTCCATCTCGACATGAAACTTGACATTTTTTGTGAGAGTTGCGATGTGCAGGTCCGGGTTGACAATCTCCACCGTCTCATCCGTCTTTATGTCCTTAGCGGTTACTTCCCCCTTCTTCTCCACCTCTATCGTCATGGCCTTGGGAGTCTTGAAATGCGATTTCAGTATGAGCCTTTTTATATTCAGGATTATCTGCGGCACATCCTCCATGACGCCGGGAATGGCCGAGAATTCATGATGGACTCCCGCGATCTTTATGCTTGTAACCGCCGTGCCCTCTATCGAGGAGATGAGCACCCGCCTCAGGCTGTTGCCTACCGTTACGCCGTAGCCCCTTTCGAAAGGTTCCGCCACGAACTTTCCGTATGTGGGCGTGTAAGTCGATTCGTCAAGGACGAGCTTTTTCGGCATTTCAAAATTCTTCATGCTTATACCCATATATATTCTCTCCTCAAATTTGCGAAGCAAATTTGATCCCGAGGCCGCGACAAATCGGAGCGGCCGAGGGACCTATATTTTACTTCGAATATAATTCTACGATCAGCTGTTCCCGGATCGGGAAGCCGACGTTTTCTTTCGTCGGCATGGCCGCTACCTTACATTTGAAATTTTTGGCGTCCATCTCGAGCCATTTGGCTATAGCCCTGTCTTTCAGCGCCTCGCTCGTTTCCGCAAGACGCTTCAGCATCGGCTCTTTCGCTCTTATGGAAACTTCTTCGCCAAGCTTCACCGTATACGACGGTATATCCACTCTTTTTCCGTTAATATACACAAATCCGTGCTGGACGATCAGCCTTGCCTCAGATCTTGAATTCGCGAAATTCATCCTGAATATGACATTGTCGAGCCTTCTCTCCAATAGTTGCAATAGCATGAGGCCCGTAACGCCCTTCGACCGCTCGGCGATCTTGAAATAATGTTTGAACTGCCGCTCTAACACGCCGTAGATCCTCTTCACCTTCTGTTTTTCTCTGAGCTGCGTGCCGTAGTTCGATTCTTTCTTGCGAATCTGGCCGTGCTGGCCGGGCGCGTATGTTCTTTTCGTGATGGCGCACTTTTCGGTCATGCACCTTGAGCCTTTCAAAAATAATTTCACTCCCTCTCTTCTGCAAAGCCTGCATGATGGGCCGATGTTTCTTGCCATTACACTCTCCTTCGCTTCTTGGGACGGCATCCGTTATGCGGTATAGGGGTAACATCCCTTATAGACCTTATGGTCAGTCCCGCGGCCTGTATCGACCTGATGGCGGATTCTCTTCCCGCGCCCGGCCCTTTCACGTAAACCTCGACCTCTTTAACGCCGCGCTCGGCTGCCTTCCTGGCGGCATTTTCGGCCGCGATACCGGCGGCAAACGGAGTCGATTTTTTGGACCCTTTGAATCCGGAACTTCCGGTGGATGCCCATGTTATGGTATTGCCTTCTCTGTCGGTGATCGTAACGATCGTGTTGTTGAATGTCGCGAGAATTCTCGCTATGCCGCTCGATACGGCCTTTACCTGTTTCTTAGCCTTCTTTACCTTACTTTTTTTCTGCTGTTCCACTGTCTTTAGCCGGTGCCCTTTCTGCCTTTTGTCTTATAACGCCGACGGTCTTTCTGGGACCTTTTCGGGTCCTGGCGTTCGTTTTCGTCCTTTGACCTCTTACGGGGAGGCCTCTCCTGTGCCTGAATCCCCTGTAAGTACCTATATCTATAAGCCTCTTTATATTCGCAGATATATCCCTTCTCAGGTCACCCTCGACCCTGTAGTCCTTCTGAATGATCGTGGAAAGACTGGCAACCTCTTCCTCTGTCAAATCTTTCGCGCGTTTATCGGGGTTGACATTGGCGATTTTCAGTATCTTATTCGAGAGCGACCTGCCTATACCGTATATATAACAAAGCGCCATCTCTATCCTTTTTTCCTTTGGAATATCCACTCCAATTATTCTCGGCACTTATTCCTCCGCTATCCTTGTCTTTGTTTGTGCTTTGGATTTGCGCAAATAATCATGAGCGTCCCCTTGCGCCGGACGACCTTACACTTCGGGCAAATCTTTCTTATGCTCGATCTTACCTTCATTATTTTTCTCTCCGAATTATCCTTCCTCTCGTCAAATCATAAGGGGAAAGTTCTATAGTTACCGTATCTCCGGGCAAGATTCTTATAAAATTCATGCGCATCTTTCCCGAGACATGGGCGAGCACCCTGTGGCCGTTAGCGAGTCCCACCCTGAACATCGCGTTGGGCAATGTCTCCAAAACTTTTCCGTCAACTGTGATCGGTTCTTCTTTCGGCATGGAGCCTCATGGGCTTAGCCCGTCAAAATTTGCGCTTTGTCGTCGCGCACGACAACAGTGTGTTCGAAGTGCGCCGACAGGCGCCTGTCCTTTGTCACGACCGTCCAGCCGTCGTCCAGGACCTCCACCTCGAAAGTCCCGGCGTTGATCATCGGCTCTATCGCGAGGACCATTCCCGCCTTTAGTTCAGGCCCTGTCCCGGGTTTACCGAAATTCGGCACTTCAGGCTCTTCGTGAATCTGCCGTCCGATACCGTGCCCGACAAGCGCCCTGACTACGCTGAATCCGTTCGATTCTACAAACGCCTGGATGCTCGACGAGACATCCGATAACCTTCTGCCGGAAACAGCGTTCTGGATCCCTATATAAAGAGCTTTTTTTGCCGTATCTATCAACCGCTTTGCGGTATCGTTTATATCGCCCACCCCGATAGTTTCTGCCGCATCAGCGTAATAATCTCTGAATTTCACGCCCATGTCGATCGAGACTATATCGCCTACCCTTATCTCTCTCTCCGAAGGGATTCCGTGAACGACAGCCTCGTTCAGGGATACG
>JAPLMI010000089.1 GCA_026387115.1 Candidatus Omnitrophota bacterium
GTCGGGGATATGGGATGTCAGTGTGTGACGCCCGCATTAGTAAAGCGAGACAAACCATAGAGCTGTCTTCCCTCATTAACTTTTAAAAGTTGCATTCGGGCCTTCATAGCAGTAATACGGGGATCGATTCCGTCTTGCTGCGTTTTACCTTGCGATGAAGTAGTCTTCACCATCTTGGCAAACCTCCAACAACTTTTTTTATGGTCCTACTAAACTCGGAATTTCGGCTAACGGTGTGGCTAGACAGCGGCGGGACCGGCGAGACTCCTTCCCATTATCGCGCCTTCTCTGGCTTGCAGTGCATACCTTCAGCGGCGCAGCCCCAACCGTCAGTGTGGAGCCGGTGTTTCAATCACTTTCCTCTTTCTCCCTTGACACTGAGGTTAATCGGTAGGCCGCCACTCTCGGTAAGTCCGACCTATTTGGTCTGCTTCACTACACTCTCAGAGCTTCTAAGTTTGCTGCACCTGCAGATTGTTGACCCGAAGGAACTCTTCGGAATCTGTGAACGCTGTAAAGAACCGTCCGAATTGAGTAAAGAGGCGGCGCAAAATTTAAAGCTGAAATTTGATAAGGGCAAAGCCGTCTTTTATCGCGGCAAAGGCTGTGACGCGTGCCTGAAAACCGGTTACAAAGGCCGTATCGGCCTGTTGGAGGTCCTGACGCTCAGCCCTAAGATCAAATCGCTCATACTCGAAAATGCCCAGGAGTATGCGATAAGAGAGGAAGCCCGCCGCGAGGGCATGAGGACCTTAAGAGAGAACGGGATGCGGAATGTCCTCGACGGGGTCACGACGATCGACGAGGTGCTTCGGGTCACGGTCGGCGATCAGGATATCGATACGGTGTAGATATGATGGAATCATTCAGAGATAAATTGATCGCGGTGCTCGTCAAGGGAAACCTTTTAAAAGAGAGGGACCTTGACAAGGCGCTGGAAATCCAGAAGAAATCCGGCGGAAGCCTCGGTAAGATACTTGTCGAAAAGGGGTATGTTTCCGAGAAAGACCTTATGGTGGCGATGAGCCGCCAGCTCAACATCCCTCCGATAAACCTTTCCAAGTATAAGATCGCGCCGGCCGTCATCCAAATCATTCCCGAAAAGGTCGCGAAGAAATATTCCCTCATACCCGTGTCGAAGATAGGGAACGCCGTTACGCTGGCGATGTCAGACCCCTTGAACATCCTGGCCATCGACGAGATAAAGATCCTCACAAATTATGACATAGATCCCGTGATAGCCACGGAAAACGATATAAAGGAAGCGATAACGAACTATTACGGCGCGCATTCGCAGGAGATATCGAAGCTGCTGGATGACGTGCCCCAGGAAGAAGTCGAGATAGAATCGGACCAAGAGGAGAAGATCGACGTAAGCGAAATAGCCGAGGAGAGCCAGAAGGCGCCGATAGTGAAGGTGGTGAGCCTCATACTGAACGAGGCCATGAAGAGGCGCGCCAGCGATATACATATCGAGCCGTGCGAAAAGTTCCTGAGGGTGAGATACAGGATTGACGGCAGCCTGCGCGAGGCCCTGACGCTTCCTAAAAAGAACCAGAACGCCGTAATAGCCAGGCTCAAGATAATGTCTAAACTCGATATAACCGAGACGAGGATTCCGCAGGACGGCCGTTTCAAGATCAGTTTCGAGGGAAAAGAGATAGACTTCAGGGTCTCGGTCCTGCCGATCACGTTCGGCGGGAAGGTCGTCATGAGGGCGCTCGACAAGTCGAGCCTCAGCATGGGACTGGACAAGTTAGGTTTTCTACCCAAACCTTTGGAAACGTTTAAGACGGCGCTCGCGCGCCCCTACGGCATGATACTCGTTACAGGGCCTACGGGCAGCGGCAAATCCACCACGTTATATTCGATAATAAACCAGCTCAATACATTGGAGCGCAATATCGTTACATTGGAGGATCCCGTCGAGTATGAGCTGGCCGGCATTACCCAGATCCCCGCCAGGCCTGAGATAGGACTGACATTCGCGAACGCCCTGAAGTCCGTATTAAGGCAGAGCCCGGACATAGTGATGATCGGCGAGATAAGGGATTTCGAGACGGCCGATATAGCCATAAAGGCGTCCCTCACAGGGCAGCTTATCTTGAGCACGCTCCACACGAACGACGCGGCGGGCGCGCTGACGCGCCTTATAGATATGGGCGTGGAACCGTTCCTGACAGCCTCAAGCCTTATCCTTTCCTCCGCCCAGCGCCTTATGAGGAAGATCTGCCCGAATTGCAAAGAGGAGGTCGAGATACCCAAGATCGTTCTCGAAAGGATCGGGGTGAATGCGGGTGAGCTTGCCAGGAAGGGCGTAAAAGCATTTTATAAAAGCAGAGGCTGCGCGAAATGCAACAACACGGGCTATTACGGAAGGATCGGAATTTTAGAGGCCCTGCTCCTTGATGATAAGGTAAGGGATATGATAATGAGGAAGGCGCCGAGCGACGATATAAAAAATTACGCGATAAAAGAACTCGGCATGGTAACACTGAGGGATAACGCGATGGAAAATTTTATGAACGGCCTTACCTCGCTCGAAGAGGTATTAAGGGTAACCGCGGAGGATTAAGTGGCTAAATTTAAGTATGTCGCGAAAGACCATGAAGGCAAAACCCTGACCGGTGTCCTGGAATCGGCCGACCGGCAGGACTCTATCGCGGAGCTCAGAAAAAAGGATTTAATAATAATCTCTGTCAGCGAATCCCTGCCGGGCCTCAAGCTCTCATCGTTGTTTTTCGGCGGCAAGAAGAAGATAAAGCTGGAGGACCTTGTCATATTCTCGAGGCAGCTCGCCACGATGGTCGACGCAGGCATACCCTTAGTCGGCGCTCTTGACATATTGGGCGAACAGATGGACAACAGGACCTTCGGCACCGTCATAATAAATATCCGTAAAGACGTCGAGACCGGCTCAAGCCTCTCGGAGGCGATCGCGAAACACAAAGACGTATTTTCGGCCCTCTTCGTCAATATGGTGAAGGCGGGAGAGTCGAGCGGCATGCTCGATGAGATTCTCGACAGGCTCGCGGCGTATCTCGAGAAGACGAACGCGCTCCAGCATAAAGTAAAGTCGGCGCTCGTATATCCCGCCGTCGTCAGCGGTATGGCGCTCGGTATAACATTGCTTTTGCTTCTAAAGGTTATCCCTGTTTTTAAAGGCATATTCGAAGGTTTCGGCGCGAAGCTCCCCACGCCGACGATGATCCTTATCAGTATCAGCGACTTTTTACAGCACTATTTTATTTTTGGAATAATGACCGTCGTTGGTGTTGCCGTATTCACCGCGCGGTATATCAAGACGGAAAAGGGGAGGCTCAAGGTCGATTCTATTTTATTGAGAATGCCGATATTCGGTATTCTCTTCAGAAAAGTCGCCATAAGTAAATTCACGAGGACGCTCTCCACCCTCATCAAGTCAGGCGTTCCGATACTTTCAGCCCTGGAGATAGTGGGAAAGACGGCCGGCAATAAGGTGGTAGAGACGGCCATAGACAATGTCCGTTCCAATGTCCGCGAGGGCGAGAATATAGCCGAGCCATTGGCCAGGTCCAAGATATTCCCTCCCATGGTCACAAGGATGGTCTCTGTCGGGGAGCAGTCCGGCGAGCTCGAGAAGATGCTCTCCAAGATCGCGGATTTTTACGATGAACAGGTCGATACCGCCGTAAGCTCGCTTACGAGCCTGATAGAGCCTATTATCATAGCGTTCCTGGGCATAGTCATAGGCACGATCGTCATCTGTATGTTCCTGCCCATATTTAAAATAACATCTCTCGTCACCGGCTAACCCCTTGACAATATCCCTTTTGTAGGGTATACTTATAGTAGAAGGTCTAAAGGAGAGATACACAGAAAAGACTTATAGCTATAATATATTATTAAAGAAATAGAAAGTCTCCAAATAGACCGGTGTGTTGGATTTAAGCTATATGGTCTTTTGGGGATTTTTTTCTATATGATCCCTCGCTTCGCTCGGGATGAAATCCTGAAGAAGGCGATGGATTTCAAAAAAGCACCCAATCTTGGGGGAAAGGAAGGTGATTTATATGATGCTAAAGATGAACAGGAAAGGCTTTACGCTCGTTGAAATTATGATAGTAGTCGCAATTATCGGTTTATTGGCGGCTATAGCCATTCCGAACTTCGTCAGGGCAAGGACGACGGCGCAGATGAATGCGTGCATAGCGAACCTGAAACAGATTCAGGGCGCGGTGCAGGTATGGGCGATCGATACAGGCGCGGCGGAAGATGCCGTACCGACAGAGGCCCAGCTGATTCCAGCTTACCTTAAGTCGATGCCTCACTGCGGCACGACCGCTTATGTTATACCGGCCGTTAACGCTGATCCGGTCTGCCCTAATAACTTAGACAGACATACCATTGCGGCACCGGCGGCACCGGTAGTGCCTTAGAGGACTATCATCTCTAAGGAGACGAAGCGAATAGTGACTCCATAATTTCAGGAGTGACCCTGCCCTTCTTTAGGAAGGGCAGGGTTTTCTAATGAGGTCACAATTTATGGAACGAAGTGACATAAATTGTATGACCGAATTAATCCCGAAAGACACCTATTAAAGACTTCGGTTTGCTATTCAAGCTATCTTTCGGGATGTTCATTCCTGTACCTCTCTTGACAAGCTGCCGTATTTGTGATAAAATTATACAAATATCATAAATAAATAATAAGGAACGGACATGATAAGAAGCAGATACTTATCGGACAAACGAGGTTTTACTCTTATTGAGGCCTTGATAGCATCTCTGGTTATGGCCATAGGCCTCGTTGCTGTATTAACCGCCATCTATGCACAGTTCACAGCCCTTAACGAAAATAGA
>JAPLMI010000163.1 GCA_026387115.1 Candidatus Omnitrophota bacterium
AAGGCAGATGCTCTATCCAGCTGAGCTACAGGGACGCTTTTTTCCTGCAATCCTTTTATCCATCCCGTAATTCGATAATACAAATCCGTATCACAAATTGTAATTGTTGCTACTCCATGTCCCAATTTCTTATATTTTCTTCCTCCCGAACCACTGATTTTTGCTGTAGTTTTATGAAATTTAGCTAAGGGAATACCTGTGATTTTCGACCAATAATTTTCCGCGTCCTTTTTATTTGTATCAGGATGAATTCGTAAGTGAACTCGCAATTTTTCTTCTTTAACTTCACAAATTTCTCTTAACCATTTTAAAACAAATCTGATAAAAATAGGGTCAGTGTTAGTTATTTGAACCAAAGAATCTTTAGTCTTAGACCCTTCGGTCCAATAAGCCATAGTACCAAGCAATTTTAAATCTTCTACTTTTAAATCTTTGACTTCTTGCTTTGCTGACTGCATTATCTGATTAACTCTTTCTAGTTTACGTCTATGTAATACTTGGCCGCTATTGTAACTGGCTAATCTTCTTCTTTCGCGTGTATCTTTTGTTGGCACATAAGGAACGTCCCTTAGCCAAGAACTTAAAGAAGATTTTGATATGTTCAAGCACTTTTCGATCTCATTGTAAGTAAGGCCTGTTTTTCTTAATTCTATTGCCTTTTCTTTTTCAAGGATTTTCATTTTGTATCCTGTTTTGGTCGGGGAGGCCAGATTTGAACTGGCGACCTTCTGCTCCCAAAGCAGACGCGCTAGCCAACTGCGCTACTCCCCGCCGCATAAATTATATCACATTTCCAAAATTGCCCTATAAGTATTTCTTCAAAAATTCACGCGCTTTTTTCAGCGCCTTCGAGCGGTGGCTCATCCTGTCCTTGACCTTCAGGCCGAGCTGGCCGAATGTCTTGTTGTATTTTGGGATCAGGAATAAAGGGTCATACCCGAAACCGTAAGCGCCCCTGGCCTGAAACGCGATCCGCCCTTTACAGCTCTCTTCAATTGTCTTAACGATATGGCCATTGTCACAGATAGCTACGGCGCAAATGAATTTCGCCTGCCGCTTTTTTAGGGGAACTTCCGCCAATAACTTTAAAAGCTTGCGGTTATTTTCTTTATCGCTTTTCCGCGGCCCGGCAAATCTTGATGATCTGACGCCGGGCTCTCCTTCAAGCGCTTCCACAACAAGCCCGGAATCATCCGCCAATGCCAACCCCTTAACAAATTTCGAAACGATCAAAGCCTTTTTAACGGCGTTCTTCCTGAAGGTATCGCCATCTTCCATAATCCGGGGCGCGTTGCCGAATTCTTTAAGCGATACCACCCTGGCCCTGATACCTTTTAAATATCTTTTGAGTTCATGAAGCTTCTTCTCATTCTTTGTTGCGATAACAAGCTGACGAGACCGTTTCATAAACCGACTATTCCCTTAAGAACCTTCTTTTCGACGCCTATCAGTTCTTCGATCCCGCACCAAGCGAGCGCCAACAGGCTGTCCATCTCCTTCTTGCCAAAGGGCTCTTTTTCGGCGGTGCCCTGGACCTCTATAAAACGGCCGTCGCCCGTCATTATGACGTTCATATCGACTTCGGCCGCGGAATCTTCGTCATAATTCAAATCGAGCGCCGGTTTACCGTCTATAATCCCGACGCTGACCGCCGCGACATAATCCGAAACCGGCATACCTTTGATGATCCCGTCGCCGCGCATCCTCTCGAGGGCGAGCGCAAGCGATATGAAGCTCCCCGTGATGCTCGCGCAGCGCGTGCCGCCGTCGGCCTGGATCACATCGCAGTCCATCCAGATCGTCCGTTCGCCGAGTTTCGCCGTATCGACAACCGTTCTCATCGAGCGGCCTATCAGGCGCTGTATCTCGTGGGTGCGGCCGCCAAGCTTGCCCTTCGCAGCCTCTCTCTGGACTCTGGTCTTGCACGACCGCGGTATCATGCCGTATTCGGCCGTCACCCAACCCGTGCCTTTACCCTTCAGAAACGGCGGGACCGAATTCTCCACCGTGGCGGTAGTTATCACTTTCGTATCGCCGATCTCGACCAGGCACGAGCCCTCGGCGTATTTTATATAATTTTTCGTGACTTTAACCTTGCGCAGCTCGTTATTTCTTCTTCCGTCCGATCGTGCCATATAAATCTTTTCCTTTCGAATCTATCCCCACCGTTAAATGGAAGTCTTTCACTTCCAACTTATAAATCGCCTCCGGCCCCAATTCCTTAAAAAGTATGGATCTTGCCGATCTCACTTTCGTCGAAAGCAACGCCCCTATCCCGCCCGTCGCGAGAAAATAGACGGAAACATATTTCTTGATCGCCCGCCTGACCTCATCGGATCTTGCGCCTTTGCCTATCATGCCGCCGAGGCCGAGCCGAAGAAGGTCCGGCGTAAACGCGTCCATCCGCGAACTTGTCGTCGGGCCGCACGAGCCTATCGCCCGCCTGGGGAGGGAAGGCGTCGGTCCGCAATAATATATCACGGCGTCTTTTAAATTTATCGGTACGCGCTTTCCCCTCCTTATTAAATCGGAGAACCTCTTATGCGCCGCGTCCCTTGCGGTGAATATAACGCCGCTCAACAGCACCTCGTCGCCGGCTTTTAGTCTCCTGATAACGTCTTTTGTAAGCGGCGTCTTAATATTCTTCATAAAACTTTTTCCGCGCTTCTCGTGGCGTGGCAGCTGACATTGACAGCTACCGGCAGCCCCGCTATGTGCGTAGGCGCTTCCAATATATTTACACCCAGAACCGTCGTCCTGCCGCCCAGGCCCATCGGCCCCATACCCGATGCGTTCGCCTCCTTAAACAACTCCCGCTCTAACTTTGCCAGGTGCCTCGTTGAATTCCTCCGGTCGATCGGCCGTAAGCAAGCCATCTTCGCAAGGCGGCTTGCCGCGTCAAACGTTCCGCCCATCCCTATTCCAAGGACGAGCGGCGGGCAGGCGTCCGGCCCTGCCCTTCTTACAACATCCAGTATAAATCCTTTGATCTCTTCGATCGGCGCCGTGGGCCTGAACATCTGTATCGCGCTTTTATTTTCACTGCCGAAACCTTTCGGCGATACCGATATCCCGACCCTGTCGCCCGGCACGATATCGGTAACTAAAAAAGACGGCGTGTTGGTCTTAGTATTATTCCGTATGACCGGATCATCAACAACGGATTTCCGCAAGGCACCTTTCCGGTAAGCTTCTTCCACGCCTGCATCAACTGCCTTTCTCAAGTCTCCGCCCGCCAACGCGACTTCC
>JAPLMI010000037.1 GCA_026387115.1 Candidatus Omnitrophota bacterium
TGGCCGTCCAACCTGCCAGCGCTTAAAGCTGTTGTGCAGTTTGTCCGGCCTTGCTAAATCGCCATAAGGTATCGAAATTTTACAAAGCCGCTTCAGGCGGCGCACAAAAGTAACCGCCATCTGACGGGATGAAAAAATTTACTATAGGAGCGGGTTGGGAAAACCTAAGCCGAAGTTATAGTGAGCACATTGAAAATATTAGGTCTTTTGTGAGAAGAAAAACGGTTATATATAACAACTTTTTGATATTAAAAGAGCCGAGGATGTTTGAGGCCGGATCAACGTTTGCGAAGCCCCGCCTGGAGTTATACCGGAGGCGGGACGAAGCAAACGCCGGCCGAGTTTCCGAGGCTCCCGTTTTTCGACGAACAAAAGACCGACCCCGAGCGAAGCGAAGGGGGAATATTTTCAGTGCGAACATAACGAGGCTTAGGTTTGATTAAGCGGGACCCGGAAAATTTCAACCTTCCAACTTTTTCAGGTAGTTGAAGAATTCGGGGAAGGACTTGTTTACGCAGTCGATGTCGTCGATCTCGCTCTCTCCTTTTGCGGCGAGGGCCGCGATAGTCATCGCCATGCAGGTCCTGTGGTCGCCGAAACTCCTCAAATTTTTGGAACCCTTAAGCTCTTTGACGCCGTTTATCACGATCTCATTTTTCGTGATTTCGATATCGGCGCCCATCTTCTCAAGATTGGCCTTCATCGAATTTATTCTGTCGGTCTCTTTTACGCGCAATTCCTCGGCGCCCCTTATAACGGTCCGCCCTTTCGACAATGCCGCGAGCACGAATATTATAGGAAGCTCATCGATTATACCGGGTATTTCGCTTTCGCCTATGACGATACCTTTCGTCCGGCTCGTTTCGACTTCAACGTCTCCGGCCGGTTCAAAGAGATCGGCCTTATTATGGATCCTGATATCGGCTCCCATACCGGACATTATTTTCAATATTCCCGCCCGCGTCGGATTTATCGATACCCTCTCTATCCTGATCTTTGAATCATTCAATAGAACGCCCCCGGCCATGAAGAAGCTGGCGCTAGAAATATCGCCCGGAATATCAAAAGACCTTCCCTCGAGTTCGACCCCGCCTTCTACAGAAATTTTTAAACCATCCACTTTTATCTTAGAGCCGAATAGTTTAAGCATGCGCTCGGTGTGGTCGCGGCTTTTAAACGCTTCCTCGACGCTCGTCGTTCCTTTCGCATACAGGCCGGCGAAGAGGATCGCCGACTTTACCTGGGCGCTCGGTATAGGCATCCTGTAATCTATCGGATTCACCAGGCCGCCTTTGATCTTAAGCGGCGGATAACCGCCTGTGGACGCCCTTATATCAACGCCCATCTGCGAAAGCGGCTCCGTGATTCTCATCATCGGCCGGTTCGATAATGATGTGTCGCCTTCGAGCGACGTTTCGAAATCCTGACCGGCGAGTATGCCCGCCAAAATGCGCATCGTAGTGCCTGAATTTCCTACAAATATTTTCGCCACCGAAGGCTTTTTAAGGCCCTTAAGGCCGCTTCCTGTAATGATCGTTTCATTCTTTACATTCCTGATAGAAACGCCCATCCGCCTGAAGGCTTCGATAGTGTAATTGCAGTCATCGCAATCCAGAATGTTCTTGACGCGTGTAACGCCTTCGGCTATCGCGCCGATCATGACCGCCCTGTGCGATATCGACTTATCGCCCGCAAGCCGTAAGTTTCCCGAAAGCTTCTTTATCGGTTTTATTTTTATCGATCTCATATGATACATGATATCACAGGCTGCCGGCCGCTATCAATTCTTTCATATCCTCCGGCAGGTCGCTCGTAAATTCCATATACCTGCCTGTTTTTGGATGGACAAATCCCAGCACTTTCGCGTGAAGGGCGGGCCGTTTTAATTTTCCCCTGGAGCCGTATTTGGCATCGCCCAGTATCGGATGGCCGATATACGACATGTGGACCCTTATCTGATGGGTCCTGCCCGTCCCTAAAGTTACCTCCAATTGCGTGAAATCCTTAAATCTCTTCAGGACCTTATATCTCGTAACGGCCTCTTTAGAATTCTCAAAATCGACCGCCATCTTTTTTCTATCGCGGCGCGATCTCGCTATCGGCAGTTCGACAATACCGTTATCCAGCTCGACGACTCCCTTAACCAGGGCTATGTAGACTCTCTTCGTCGTCTTATCCCTGAATTGTTCCGAAAGAGCGTTATGCGCCTCGTCGGACTTTGCGACGACCAAAAGCCCTGACGTATCTTTATCGATCCTGTGGACTATGCCGGGTTTGGCGACACCACCTATCCCTGAGAGGTCTTTGGAGTGCGCGAGGAGCGCGTTGACGAGCGTCTTCGTGTAGTTTCCGGGCGCGGGATGCACGACCATGCCGACCGGTTTATTCACAACCAATAGATCCTTATCCTCATAGACGATGTCGAGCGGAATGTCCTCCGCCTCAATCCTGGACGGCGTCGATTCCGGTATCTTCACATCTATGGTTTCGCCGGCTGAAATATTATGATGCCTCTTCGCGGATATGCCGTTTACCAGAACGGATTGATCAGAAATAAGTTTCTGTATGAAAGTGCGGGAATAAAGTTTGGGGAGGTTCTCGACAAGGAATTTGTCAAGCCTCTTCCCTTTGTCGAGTTCCGTTACTTCGAATTTGAAAGCCTCTTTTTCCATGCGGATGCCTTATAGATGAATAACGCGAGCGCCGCTATGAATATTATGACGCTCGTGATCTGAGAGAGCGTAAAAACCGACAAAATTTTGGGATTATCTCCCCTGAAAAATTCTATGACAAATCTCTTTAGTGAATAAAGAATGCAGTAACCGAGGAATATCTCGCCGACGAAATGCCTTTTCGCCTGCACTACTAAGAGGATTATAAAGATTATAAACAAACTTGCGGAAGCGCATAGCTGGACGGGAAAACCGTTTATTCCGTAACAACAGCCGTTCAGGTAACAGCCGATCCTCCCGAGGCCTTGAGCCAGCGCGATGTACGGGGCGATCAGATCCGTGACTTCCCAAAAATCAAGGGCGTTATTCTTCAGGTAAATTATAACCGCAAAAAGAGCCGCCGCAAAACCGCCGTACCAGACGAGCCCGCCCTTTGACAGTTTTATAATATCAAGCGGATTCGCGAGATAAAAAGACCTGTTGATAAGAACGTATAATAGCCTTGCGCCTATTATTCCCGAGACCAGTATAAGAATAGCCAGATCAATAACTTTATCCTGGCTGATATCGAACCGCGCGGCGCGGCGATAGATAAGGAATGTTGATACGGCAAATCCTATCGCGACCATAACGCCGTAGGAATATATTGTGAAGGGCCCTAACTTCAGGAGGATGGGGTGCATTTCTTGCCTAATGCCTTCCATGCCAGGAGCAATATTCCGGCCGTAACGCACGAGTCGGCCACATTAAAGACAGGCCATACGCGAAAATCGAGGAAATCTATGACGTTCGCGAACCTTATCCTGTCGAAGAGGTTGCCCGCAGCGCCTCCAAGGATGAGGCCCGCCGCAAACAACAGCGCGGTATCTCTCGTCCTGTATTTCCAGATATAGAAGAGGATCGCGCATACGATCAGAATCGAAATCAAAATAAAAAAATCATTCCGGCCCTTAAGTAAGCCGAAGGCGGCGCCGTTATTGAAGACGAGGGTCAGGTGGAAGATGCCCGGCAGGACCTTGACCGACCCGCCGCCGGACAAAAAAATTAATGCTAAAACTTTTGTGATTCTATCAAGAACGAATACAAGAAATGCCACTACAAATATCATTTATTTTCTCTTGTCTTCTTGCATTCTATGCAAAGTTCCGTGTAAGGAAGCACCTTAAGCCGTTTCTTGGGTATGGCCTTGCCGCATTGAAGGCAATTGCCGTACGAGCCGTCCTCTATCCGCTTCATCGCCTCATCGATCGCGTACAATATTTTCTGCTCGTCGGTGGCCCTGCCGAGCGAGAAGTCTCTCTCGTAGTCGTCGCTCGCCATATCCGCCATGTGGTACGAATATCCGGAAAGGTCGCCTGAGGCGTCCCTTTGGGATTTGTTGAGCGTCGTCTCCGCTATATGGGACAGCCCGCCGCCGACCTTCTCCCTCTCTTTAACGAGCAGAGCCTGGTAGAATTTCAGCTTGGTTTTCGGCATCTTTTTCATCTTCGGTTTTGCGGCTTTCGCCCCGCTTCTTTTTGCCTTCCTCATCAACTTTGCCTTTTTCGCCTTCGCCATTTCGATTTCTCCTCTTTAGATCGCCTTGACACATCTTTCGCATAAAGTCGGATGGGATTCATCCTTACCGACCATCTCGCTGTAATTCCAGCATCTCTGACATTTATCGCCTTTCGCTTTTTCTACGCTGATCGCAATCGGAAAAGCCTTGTCCAGATCGTTTTTGTCAGCGGCCGAATCTTTTAATTCCACCTCCGACACGATAAAAAGATACCTCAGGACATCTTTATTGTCACTTAAAAGTTTACTATATCCGCTGTCATTCGTGGAAAGGATCAATTTCGCCTCAAGGCTTGAACCGATAACATTTGCCTGGCGCCTCTCTTCCAACTTCTTTAAAACAACCTCCCTCACGGCAATGAGTTTTGCCCATTTGTCATCCAGCGCCGCATTATAAAGTTTTTCATATTCATTCTCAGGCCACGGTTCGAGGTGTATCGATTCTGATTTATTGTCAAATTTCAGATAACCCCAGGCCTCGTCAGCGGTGATCGCCAGGATCGGCGCCATTATCTTGAGAAGGCCCTTCAGCAGTTCGAACATCGCCGCCTGCCCGCTCTTCCGCTGGAACGAATTAGTTTTAAAAGTATACATTCTATCCTTCAAAATGTCCAGATAAACCGAAGAGATTTCGTAAACGCAGAAATTATAGACATCTCTATAGACCTTATGGAATGCAAACGCCTCATAATTCTTTTCCGATTCTTTCACAAGGCTCGCGAACCTCGACAAGATCCACCTGTCGATCTCGAGCATTCGGTCATAAGACACCTTGTCTTTCGCCGGATCGAAATCGTAAAGATTTGACAGGAGATATTTATAGGTATTCCGTATTTTTCTATACGCGTCCGATAGCCGCGTCAGGATCTCTTCCGAAAGCCTCACGTCTTCGCTGTAATCGCTCGACGCGACCCACAGCCTCAGGATATCGGCGCCGTACTTCTTCATCACTTGAGCGGGCGTAATGACATTGCCGAGCGACTTCGACATCTTTTTGCCGGCGCCGTCAACGACAAAGCCGTGCGTCAGGACATTTTTATAAGGGGCCGCTTTATCGATAGCCATAGCGGTTATCAAAGCCGACTGGAACCATCCCCTGTGCTGGTCCGAGCCTTCGAGGTAAAGTTCGCACGGATAATCCAGATCTTTATTCTTCTTTAAGACGGCCTGATGGCTTACGCCCGAGTCAAACCAGACATCTATTATATCGGTCTCTTTTCTGAAATTCTCACTCTTGCATTTCGCGCACCGCGCCCCCGCGGGAAGAAGCTCGCGCTCTTTTCTTGAAAACCATACATCCGCCCCTTCTTTCTCAACCAGCGCCGCAACATGCTCTATGACTTTTGGATCCAACAGGACATCGTTGCATCCTTCGCAATAAAAAGCGATGATCGGAACGCCCCAATATCTCTGGCGCGACAGGCACCAGTCAGGCCTGTTCTCGACCATAGAGGAGATCCTCGCCCGGCCGGCCTCCGGTATCCATCTTATTTTTGACGCGATGGCGCCCAGCATTTCCCGCCTCAGATCCTTGTGATCGATCTTCAGGAAATACTGCTCTGTCGCTCGGAATATAATAGGTTTCTTGCAGCGCCAGCAGTGCGGATACGAATGTGTCAGATCCTCCCTGTGCATCAATCTGCCCAAAAGCTTCAATTTTTCCAGGATCGGACTATTGGCTTTGTACACTTCCAGACGGCTGAATTCCCCGGCAGTATTGTCGAATTTTCCGCGTGAATCCACGAGCATTATCGTAGGAAGCTTATACCGCTTCCCGGTCATGTAGT
>JAPLMI010000161.1 GCA_026387115.1 Candidatus Omnitrophota bacterium
GCGGAGATTCTATCTTCGGGAACGCCCCGATATCTTTTAACGAAAGTTCGAACGGCCAAGCGGATTTAGCAACCTCATCGAGCGCGGCCTTGACCTTCCCGCATTTTTTCTCATCGATTTCACCGAGGAATTTCAATGTGAGGTGAATGTTGTCCTTCTCGACCCATTTCACATCCGCGCCGGCGTATTTCAGGTGGGATTGGATCTGCGCGAGGGCGGCCTTAATTTCGTCGGAGAGCTCTATTGCGATGAATGCGCGCATTTCTTAAATATTCTTGCGGATCAAATCTAATACTGCCTGCGAGGCCTGGAACTTGATCTCCTCCCGCGAGCCTCTCAATCTCAACTCCCGCGCTATTAACTTATTTTGAACAGCAAGCGCTATATAAACAAGGCCTACCGGTTTGGCTCTGGTTCCGCCTGTCGGGCCGGCTATTCCTGTAATACCGACGCCGATATCGGTTCCGGCGAGGAACTTAATGCCGACAGCCATTTGACCGGCGACCTGTTTCGACACCGCGCCGTGTTTTTTGAGAATTTCGGGATCTACGCATAGGATATTTTTCTTTACCTCATTCGAGTAGGCTGTGAGACCCATAATAAAATATTTTGAGCTTCCGCTGATATTAGTGAGCCTGTTCGAAACGAGCCCGCCGGTGCAGGATTCGGCGACCGCGATGGTCATCCGCTTTTTAATCAGCAGCTTCCCCACAGCGCCTTCAAGAGTTTCATCGTTGATTTCAGCGTTCATATGGTGAAAGTATACACTTTTTTAAAATATTTGCAATAATTTTAGTGTTTTTTGCGTCTTTATATATGGGGGATAAACCGCCTATATAGGCAGAAAGGGAGGCAAGGTATGAAGGATTTAATACCCCGGGAGGTTATTGAGAGGAAGATTTACCTCATAAGAGGACGTAAGGTAATGCTGGATGGTGAATTAGCAGGCCTTTATGGCGTAGAAACAAAAAACTTGAATCTACAGGTTAAGAGGAACATAAAGCGTTTTCCTGAAGATTTTATGTTTCACTTGACTAAGGAAGAAAACTTGAGGTTGCAAATTGCAACCTCAAGTTATGGCGGCCGTAGATATTTGCCATATGCATTTACGGAACAAGATGTTGCGATGCTTTCGAGCGTACTCAATTCAAGAGGCTGGTGTTAAGGTGGTCACAAATTGTGACCACCTTGAATAGGATGTCACAGACCGTGATATCCTGGAAAGGGGATGTTAATGGAAAAGCTGGTACCGATTGACAAAATAGAGAGCAGAATTTTTCAAATTAGAGGCAAAAAGGTGATGCTGGATGAGGATTTGGCGTTACTTTATGAGGTTGAGACCTATCAATTAACAAGACAGGTTAGAAGGAATGTTGAAAGATTTCCAGAGGATTTTATGTTTCAGCTAACAAGGCAGGAATTCTTGAGCTGCCAAAATGGCAGCTCAAGTTATGGTGGTAGGCGTTATATGCCATATGCCTTTACCGAGCAGGGGATTGCCATGCTTTCAAGCGTTCTAAATAGCAGAAGAGCGATACGAGTCAATATTCAGATCATGCGTGCTTTTGTAAAATTAAGAAGAATCGGACTGACCTATGCCGGATTACGGCACAAAATAGAGGATATGGAGAAGAAGTATGATAAGCAGTTCGGGATTGTTTTTAAGGCGATCAAGAAGCTTATGGAACCGCCGTCGGCAAAGCCAAAACCGAAGATAGGCTTTCATCCATAAGCCTGCTATGGCCATGGCCAGAGGCCAGAGGTCAAAAACGCTTTACAAGAAGGGGGTGATATATGTATAATGTAGCTTCAAATGTAATATAGTATGATCATAATAATGGACATTTATGCAAACCGCAAATTAAGGAGAGGTAAAATGGTAAAGACAAAGGCAAAGGAAAAAGAGGCGGTTAAGGAAGCTGTGGAAGAAGAGAAGAAGGATGCTTCACAGGAACAGAAGCTGAAGGCGCTCGATCTGGCGTTGGACCATATAGAAAAGCAGTTCGGGAAAGGGACGATAATGAAGCTGGGCCAGGATTTCAAGCTGGACGTGCCCGCGATTTCCACCGGATCCGCCACTATCGATATCGCGCTTGGCGTGGGGGGCGTGCCGCGCGGGCGGGTTATAGAAATATTCGGCCCCGAGTCAAGCGGTAAGACGACGCTCACATTAAGCATAATCGCGAACGCCCAAAAGGCGGGGGGACAAGCGGCCTTCATCGACGCGGAGCATGCCTTTGACGCGGCATACGCCAAGATGTTGGGTGTAAATCTCGATAACCTCCTGATGTCCCAGCCGGATACGGGCGAACAGGCCCTGGAGATCGTGGAGACCTTGGTTAGATCCAACGCGGTAGACGTTATCGTCATCGATTCGGTCGCCGCGCTTACCCCGAAGGCGGAAATCGAAGGCGATATGGGCGATAGCCACATGGGCCTGCAGGCGCGTCTCATGAGCCAGGCCTTGAGGAAACTATCCGGCGTCATATCAAAGTCCAGGACCTGTGTCATATTCATTAACCAGATCAGGATGAAGATCGGCGTGATGTTCGGCAATCCTGAGACTACGCCGGGCGGCCGGGCGCTCAAATTTTACGCTTCCGTCAGGATCGACCTGAGGCGCATCGCCTCGCTGAAAAAGGGCGAGGAAGTCGTCGGCAACCGCGTCAGGGCGTCGATCGTCAAAAATAAGGTTGCCCCGCCGTTCAGGAAAGCCGAATTCGACATAATGTACGACGAGGGCATCTCGAAATCCGGAAGCATTCTTGACATGGCCGAGACTCTCGGCGTGACGCAGAAGAGCGGCGCGTGGGTGCTTTACGGCGAGGAAAAGCTGGGCCAGGGCAAAGAGAACGCGCGCGTATTCCTGAGAGAAAATCCGAAAGTTCTGGCGAAGATCGAAAAAGAGATATACGAGAAGGCGCTTAAATAGCGTATAGCGGATAGCGTTTAGCGTATAGTAAAAGTGAAAAATGACAAGGTAAAAAATCGTGCGAAGAATAATGTCTATCTCCTATTGCGCACAAGGCCGAGGAGCGAAGAGGAGATAAGGCAGCGCCTGAAGCTCAAAGGTTACGACGGCACTGTGATAGACAATGTCGTCGATGACCTCAAACGGACCGGCAATATTGACGACGCGCGGTTCGCCCGCTTCTGGGTAGAGTCCCGAATGCATATGAATCCGATGGGCGACGTTATCTTGAAGCATGAGCTGAAGTCAAAAGGTGTAAACGATCCGGTTATCGAAGCCACCTTGCAGGATAAGGCAAAGAATTACGATGAATATGAGGTGGCTTTTAGTATGGCCGAAGAGAGATATAAGCGGTTTCAGAAGCTGGATAGGCGGAAGGCGCTGAAGCGGGTATATGATTTTTTGCTCAGGCGGGGATTTAAATACGAGACGATCAGGAAGATAACTGAAGAATTAACAGGTAATACCGTAGGGGAGGTTTAAACCTCCCCTACGGCTGTGGGTAACTTTATGAAGACTGACGATATAAGAAAGACATTCCTGGAATTTTTCAAGTCCAAGAGCCACACGATCGTCCCGAGCGACTCGCTCGTGCCGAAGGATGACCCAACGCTTCTATTTACCGGCGCCGGCATGAACCAGTTCAAGGAGAAGTTCCTCGGCCGCAACGTGACTTATAAGCGCGCTGCCTCGAGCCAGAAGTGCCTGAGGACGGGCGACCTCGAGAATGTCGGCAGGACCTCGAGCCATCACACGTTCTTCGAGATGCTCGGGAATTTTTCTTTCGGCGATTACTTTAAGAAAGAGGCGATCCAGTGGGCGTGGGAATTTTTCACCAAGGTATTGAAGATTGACCCCGAAAGGTTGTGGGCGTCCGTTTATAAGGACGACTTGGAGTCTTATGACATCTGGAAAGATGTTATAAGGATCCCGGAAAAGAAGATAATGAAATTCGGCGAAAAGGAGAACTTCTGGCCGTCTGAGGCGCCGACAAAGGGTCCGAACGGGCCTTGCGGGCCGTGTTCGGAAATATTCTACGATTATGGTAAAGACGTCGGCTGCCGTAAACCTGATTGTACACTGGCTTGCGGTTGCGGCAGGTTCGTAGAGGTTTGGAACATGGTCTTTACGCAATTTGACAGGCAGCCGGACGGAAGCTTAAATCCGCTTCCGGCGAAGAATATAGATACCGGAATGGGGCTGGAGCGCCTCGCGTCCGTGACGCAGGGTGTAAAGACGAATTTTGAGATTGACATCTTTGTGCCTGTAATTGAGGAGATAGAAAAGGCCTTAGATCGCAAACCGAGAACCGAGAACCGAAAACCGAAAACGAATGCGATCGCTGATCACAT
>JAPLMI010000101.1 GCA_026387115.1 Candidatus Omnitrophota bacterium
AGGCGGAAATAAAACTTGTCCGGACGCCGATCATCGCGCTGGCAACAAGCCCCGCATCCGAATTAATCTACTACGGCCTCTGGTTTGAAGACCGGACGATGCTGGGCTACAACCTGCTGTTTTCCGGACGTAACTCGGCAACATACGGCCCCTCAGAAAGGATTCAGGTTTATTACTACAACAAGTCTGATGTTGAAAATGTGAACAGGGCAATTTTTGAAAGCAAAACAAAGGTATTTTATCTGATAAAAAATATATACTGGCCTGACGATTTCGATCGCTTGTTTAAAGCGATAGAGAATAGCCCCCGGTTCCGCCTGTTGGATATAACTTTTTTCAAAGGGCTGGAAATTTATAAATTCAAAGCTGCCGGATAAAGGCAAGACAGGCATTCTATTCGTAATCATTGCAATTTTTATTACTTTCGCCGATAATATAGTGATGACCAAAGGCATTTTATGGGCAACAACATAGTTATAATAGGCGCCGGGCCCTCCGGATTATCGTGCGCCTACAAATTGTCAAAGGCCGGAGAACCGAGCCTTTTAATAGAGAAGGAAAGCGCTGTGGGAGGGCTTTGCCGCACCCTTAATTTCGACGGCTATCTTTTTGATATGGGCGGGCACAGGTTCTTCTCGGACTCTGAGGAGATAAATTCTCTGTGGAAAAATATAATGGCAGGCGACATATTCCGCGTGCGGCGCCTCTCGCGTATCTACTATAAAAAACGGTTCTACAATTATCCCTTATCGTTCTTCAACGTCTTTCATAACCTGGGACCGATCGAAACGCTTTCATGCGTAACAAGTTATATAAGGTCTTGTTTTTTAAACCCCGGGAATGATAAAACATTCGAGGGATGGATAACCAACCGTTTCGGGAAGAGACTATACGAGATCTTCTTTAAGCCCTATACCGAGAAGGTATGGTCCATCGCCTGCCGCGATATCTCGGCCGATTGGGCGAAAGAGAGAATACGCGGGCTCTCTTTAAAAATCGCGGTCCAAAAAGCGGTTTTCGGCATTAATCGGAATGCTCCAAAAACGCTTAAAGAGGAATTTCTGTATCCCAGGCGGGGGCCCGGCCAGTTCTATGAAAGATTGAAAGCATTGGCCGGGATGCAGGGTTCGTCCGTTCTCTGCAACAGGGCCGTGACTGCCGTTTATCACGACGGCGAAAAAATAGTCTCACTGAAGGCCGAGGACGCCTCGGGCGGCAGGAAAGAAGAATTCGGCGTCGATTATCTCTTCTCGAGCATGCCGTTGCCGTCTTTCATAAGAATGATGAGGCCTGGTGCGCCCGAAGATATACTAGCCGCGGCAAAGAGGCTGCGTTTCCGGAGCATCCTCATCGTAAATCTGATCCTGAATAGAGAGCGGGTATTCCCCGACCAATGGATATATGTCCATTCGCCGGAGGTCCGCCTGGGACGGATACAGAATTATAAGAATTGGAGCGCCGCGATGGTGCCTGATCAGTCCAAAACGTCTCTCGGGCTGGAATACTTCTGCACCGAAGGGGATTCCCTGTGGCGCATGAACGATATCGATATGGTCAATCTCGCTCTGGAGGAACTCGGACGGATGGGTATCGCCGCGCGCAGATATATTATCAACGGCTTCGTAGTCCGCCGGGCAAATGTATACCCCGTCTATTCTCTCGACTACAGGGAAAATGTCGATATCATCAAAAATTATCTGGCCCGCTTTTCCAATCTCGGCTGTATGGGCAGGGCGGGGCTTTTCCGTTATGATAACTCCGACTGCGCCATTCTGAGCGGCATAGATGCGGCCTGTGGATTTTTACGGGAAACCGGCTGCGTAGACAAGGCGCTCGCGGAGGCAAGATAAAGGAGGTGTAGTATGAAAAATTTGGCTAAGGCGTGTATTATCGGAGGCGTGGCGGTTTTCGCGATTGCCGTTATCGCCAGGCTTGCGAATCTGCAGCCGCTCGTTGACAATCCGGCCACAGGATTGTGGCGGGTATCGGTCACGATTCTCCTTACGGCGATAGCGATAGGGGTAAACCGCTGAAATATCACGGTTGTCCCATGTGAAATGTCCATGAAAAAAACTTTCGAAATAATACTATTGTCCGTGATCCTGTTAGCCGCGTTTGTCATCAGGACCCACTCACTCGGCGATGAAAGCCTGTGGTACGACGAGGGATTATCGATTCAATTCGCGCATTTAAATCTTCCTCAGCTTATTAACGAACTTTCTTTAAAAGAAACCCATCCGCCGTTTTATTATCTCCTCCTGCATTATTGGATCAACTTATTCGGCGATTCAGAATTTTCCGCAAGGCTCCTCTCGGCGATATTCGGAGCCTTGACCGTTTTAATGGTCTACCACGTCGGACGTTTATTATTTGATAAGAAAACCGGCATTTTAAGCGCTATCATGGTAAGCGTATCAGGATTTTTTGTATACTTTTCCCAGGAAGTCCGCATGTACAGCCTTCTGCCGTTTCTCGCATTAGCGTCAATGTACTTTTTTCTTAAACTCTTGGATAAGAAAAATATCGCTTATGCGGCCGGTTATGCGGTCTCCACCATCCTGCTCCTTTATACCCATTACACCGGATTCTTCATAGTGCTTGCCCAAAATATATATTTTATCACGTTATTTTCGCTCGCGAAGAAACGCCAGTGGCCGGATTTAGTAAAATGGTCATGCCTTCAGATCCTTTTGGTCATTTTATACGCGCCCTGGATCGGGGCGATAATAAAACTGGCCCGCCTTGTGGCGGTCTCCGCGGCCTCGGACACCAACCCCGTGCCTATTACTCCGCCGCCTTTTTCCGTTTGGCTGATATTAAATTTTTTTACCAAGGCTTGCGGAACGTCTTTGTTATCATATCTTTTTATCCTTCTCTCCATAAATGCGTTTATAACTAAACGAAAGGGCGCTTCAATAGATAAGCCGAAATTTGACGCGCTCTACCTGTCGTCGCTTTGGCTCCTGTGTCCGTTTGCCGTGGCGGCCATATCGCCTAAAACCACGTCTCTTATATACCAAGTGAAATATTTCAGCGCCAATGTTATAGCGGTCTATTTATTAGCGGCATACGGACTGAGCAGGATACGCCTGAAATACGTCATGGCGCCGGCGCTTGCCGTTATCATCATCTTGTCGCTGGGAAATGTCATGGAAATTTACAGAAAGGTCAATAAAGAGCCTTGGAGAATAGCGGTAGAGTACGTCGATAAGAACGCCCGGGCCGGCGATCTGGTGATATTCAATCCGCCATATTATATAACTGCTGTTTTCGATTACTACTCTAAAAGAAATGATCTGATCAGGGAGGGATTTCCGCCCTCGATCGCGGGCATAACATACGTCAACGAGCGGAACATTAAAGAACTGATGCCGATAGTAGGTGACCATGAGAGGGTCTGGTTCATTCAGGCGCACATACATGACCCGCTGGGCTTAATAGTAAGGACTCTTAAAGAATCATACGACATGGTATCTGAAAAGGAGTACTACATGGTTTCTTACTACCGTCCCGCCGATTATTATATCGCGATCAAGATCTACTTATTTGAAAAGAAAGAATGAAAGGCGGCCCGCGCATCCTCAAATACAATGTACGCGCTTGGGACAATGAGCAATGTAAGTATCGTAGAGCTCATAAGGCCGCCCATGACGGTTATGGCAAGAGGGCTCCACAGGTTTGAGCCTTCCTCCGCGCTTATTGCCATTGGTAAAAGCCCCAACAGCGTAGTAGAGGTTGTCATTAATATGGGCCTCAACCTGTCCCTCGAGGCCAGAATTATCGCTTTTTTATGATTGAAATTCTTCTTTCGCATATTGTTGGCACGATCTATCAGAAGTATCGAATTGTTGACAACTATACCCCCCAGCATTATAAGCCCGACGAAGACGCCCATCCCGACCGATTTACCCGTTATGTACAGCGAGATAACAACCCCTATCAGCGCAAGCGGCACCGCGATCATTATGATAAATGGCTGATAATAAGACTCGAAGAGAGCCGCCAGGATCAGGTAGATCAGGATGATCGTAAGCGCCAATATCGGAAAGACCTGTTTCTGCGTCGCTATCATCGTCGGGTAGTTGCCGCCCAGTCTCCAGTAGTAGCTTTCTGGAAGCTTGAGGTCGCTCAATGCTTTCTTTGTAACTTCGGCCGCCTTGGAAAGGGGGATCTTGCCGATGCTAGCGCTCACCTGGATCATGCGGGTTTTGTTCTTCCTCCATATCTCGCTGGGGCCCAAGCCGTATTTGAAATCCGTCACCTGCTCCAGATATATGTTCTCCTCGTTCTTATTCGTAAGTATCAATTTATGCACGTCCTTAAAGGTCTTCCTGTATTTTTCGTCGAGACGGGCTATCGTCTCGACTTCGCTGGATTCGGTGTGGAATAGCGTCGCCCTGAGGCCCCTCATCTGCGCGTGGACCATATCCGCGACATCGGTCACCGACATATCAAAGAGGCTCCCCTTTTGCCTGTTGACCTTCAGGCCCAGTTCGGGACGGCCTTCCCTCATCCTGATCTTGGTATCCGTAAAACCTTTGACCGTGCCGAGCCGCGAGGCCATAGAGATGGCTATCTCCCTAAGCTTGTCATAATCGTATCCGAACAATTCAAGTATGATCTCTTTCGTGCCGACCTCCTGTTCCTCCTCGAAATATATGAACGCCGGCTTTATCCTCTCGACCTTTGGGCGCAGGCTGTCTATGACCTCCGCGACGGATCTTTTTCTCTGCGTAAGTCTTACGAGCTCGACGTAGACTTTGCTCGACCACGGCTCTACCCTTGCCGAGAAGGTCTTGACCTCAGGCACCTCTTTGACAAGGGCCTCTACTTTTTTAACGATACTGTTTGTAACATCAAGCTTCGTTCCCGTCGGAAGTTCTATAAATACCGTGAATTTGTTTTGCTCGGTGGTCCCTAAAAATTCCATGCCAAGCCTTGTAAATAAGAAAAGTGACGCCAAAAAAAGCAGGAACGCCAATATTAAAACCCTGTATCTGTTCCTCATGAAGAAGATAACGCCTTTCCTCTGGATCGCGTAGACCTTCTCTAAGAACGTGATCTTCTCGACGGAGATACGCATTCTCGAGGCAAGGAGGGGCACTACGGTAATAGCGACGAACAAAGATATGAGGAGCGAAAACGTTACTGTCCATGCGACCCCGCTGTAGAGAAGCTTTATCTCCTGGCCGACGAAGACCATCGGAAGGAATACGGATACGTGAGTAAGGGTGCCTGCCAGGATCGCTATCCACACCTCTTCGGTGCCGGTGATAGCGCCCGGCACGCCCTTGACGCCGGATTCATTCTTATGGACTATATTCTCATATACCACGATCGTGTTATCGACGAGCATCCCGACGCCGAGCGCGAGGCCGAAGAGCGTCATAAAGTTAAGCGTCAACTTCATCGCAAGCATCAGGGTAAAGGTGATGATGACCGATATCGGAATGGCTGAAGAGACGACCGCTACGGGCCTTATCCTGGCGATGATAATGACGGCCGCGGTAAGTACGGCTATAATGGGATACAAAACAACTTTTGGCATAAAAATAATTGCGGTCAGTAATATCAGGACGGCGATCAAGGTTCTTCTTCCGAGGCGTATTAAGAATAACATGAGCACCATCATAACAAGCGCCGC
>JAPLMI010000152.1 GCA_026387115.1 Candidatus Omnitrophota bacterium
TCCAGGGCCTTGAAGAGATGCATATGATCTTCATATCGTTTACGGTCACATCCGTATTGCAGGTAGGCCTCATTTATCTTTTTGTAAAAAGCCCGGCCGGGCTTTTCAGGGCGCCCGTACTCTACCTCGCGGCGGCTTTGCCGGTGATCATGGTATATTTGACGCGGTTAGGGTTCGGATTTAAGATGCGGATAGCCGATTTCAAGACGATGATAACGCACCTGTCAGGGGCCTTTGTGATATGGCTTATTTCGTTATGCGCTCAGGTCTACAATGTTCTCGACATTTTTATATTGGGGCTGTTCAGGCCGCTTCAGGAAGTCGGGTACTTCACGGTCTCGCGCAGGGTCACGGGAACCGTGGCTGTCTTTATGCTTTTTCTGGCAGGCGCCATGCTGCCGAGACTGTCGTCCTCTTTCTCGCTGGACAAAACCGGATTTCGCAGCAGCATAAATAAATTTTTAAAAATGGCCGCGGTTTTTACGGTGGTGATCCTGGCGCCTCTCGGGCTCTTCAATAAATATCTTATCACGATTACGGTAGGAGCCGAGTACCTGCCGGCAAGCCTTCCTTTGAGCATCATGACGATCGGGCTCGTCCTCGTCCTGTTCAACCTTCCGTATTCGACGGCGCTCATCGCCTGCGGCCGCGAGAAAGACGTGCTGTGGCAGACGGGGGGCTGCGCAGTCATAAGTTTAATTTTAAACTTTATTCTTATGCCGATATATGGTATGATTGGCGCATCCATATCTTTTGTCATCGTTGAAACGGTGGCTCTTTTATGGATTATCTTGGTGTATAAAAAAAGGGGGAGTAGATGGTAGAGAGAAGCGAGTTTAAGGGTAAGCCCGTATTGATAATCAGGCGCAGTGAAGATGATAAATATCCGTTTACGTTCGGCCTCACAAAAGCGCGTCTCATACTGGAAAACCTCGAGGAGATCAAGAGGTTTGTAGAGGAGAACGAAAAAGAAGCAGTGTAGATAGTGTGGGTTCTATACGCGTTATTATCCGCTTTTTTTGCGGCGTCAACAGACCCGATAGCGAAAAGGATCCTTTCGAAGACCGGTGACGAATATCTTGTCGGATGGTTTTCGATTCTTCTTTCCACGCCGTTTCTGGGGATCTACTTCTTTTCAAACAAGATAGCGCCTGTAAGCCCCGAGCTTATCAGAATAATAATTCTTTACGTCCTGCCGTTTGAATTCTTCACCGCGTTCCTGTATTACAGGGCGCTCAAGCTGACGGATATTTCACTATCAGTGCCGTTCCTGGCGCTCACGCCCGTCTTCGTTGTGTTTACCGGACTTTTGTTTCTTGGCGAGCGGATCCGGCCTGTAGGAATAGCCGGCATCATCCTTATCACCATCGGGGTGTATTCAATAAATATAAAAGAGGCGCGGACAAGCCTCGCGCATCCCATAAAGGCGATATTCGCCAATAAGGGCTCGCGCCTGATGGTCCTGGTAGCCGCTATTTTCAGCGTGACGGCGGTGTTATCCAAAAAGGTTATGTTATTATCGAGCCCCCAATCCATCCCTTTCATCTACAACCTGTCGATAGGCTTAGCGCTTACCCCGCTTGTCGCGTACCGGATCAGGAAGGGGGCCTCGGCCGTTAGTAAGGACCGCGGGATAATCCTATCCTATATAGCCATGGGTTTCCTTGCGGCGTTTTCGAGCATATTTTATTTCAAATCGATATCCATGGCGAGCGTCGCTTACGCGATCTCGATAAAACGCATGAGCTTACTGATGAGTGTCGGTTACGGGTGGTTATTTTTCAGGGAAAGGGATATCCGTATAAGGTTTGTGAGCACCCTGTGTATGGTTTTGGGCGTGGCCCTGATATTAATAAGCAGTTAATTATGAAGACATTTTTAAATAGGACGATATTCTTCCTCGGCTGGATGCTGTCGCCGTTCTCATTATGGAACGACGCCTTCGTCAATATTCCGCTTTCCTATATAATGGCCAACCTTGAATTCCGGTTCGTCCATATAAATTTTCTGACGCTCGTTCTCATATTCTACTGGATCAGCAACGGCCTGGGAATAGCGCTGATGTATTTAAGCGGCAAAAAGTTGGTAGATGAGAAGAGGGGAGTTGTCGGAGGGCTCTTGAGTCTAGGCGTGACCATCGCTGCCTATAGCCTCCTTTTGATATTATTGAATAAATTCGGAATCCTCAAGCCGTTTTAGTTTTTTTGTTGACAATCGTGTCACAATAGTGTATACTTATAGGTGACAGGAGGTGCATATGAAATTTGTCACTATAAGAGATCTTAGATCCAGGTCCCGCCAGATACAAAACGATCTTCCTAAATACAGAGAGATGATCCTGACGTCAAATGGCAGGCCCATAGCCATCATGACAGCGATCTCGGAAGAGTCCCTGGAGGGTTCACTTGCCGCCATCAGGAGGGCGCGCGCTATAAGCGCTGTTACCGATCTCCAGCTTCAAGGCGCGAAATCCGGAAAATACAAGATGCGCAGCCGTGAAATCGAGAAAGAGATCGGGGAGGTGCGAAGCCGAAGGGCTAAAGGATGAGGGTAGTGATAGATACCAACGTTCTTGTATCGGGCTTATTGTCGCCATACGGCGCCGCCGCAGAGGTAGTGAGAATGCTGGTTGCCGGATCTATCGAGTTATTGTATGATGCGCGTATAGTCTCAGAATATGAAGAGGTCTTGTCCCGCCCAAAGTTTTCGTTTGATACGGACAAGGTAGGTTACTTGATAGAGTTTATTACACATTTTGGTGTCCCGGTATCTGCAATACCGCTTTCCAAGCATTTGCCTGACCACGATGATGAGCCTTTCCTTGAGATCGCGATAGCAGGGAAGGCGGAGTGCCTTATTACCGGCAATGTTACTCACTATCCTATAAAGTCGAGACGTAAAATACGCATTCTTGCACCCCGGCAATTTCTTAACAAGTATTTTTAGCTTTTTTCCTCAAGTGTTTAGGCAATATCCTCAAGGCGTTCCTGTACTTGGCGACAGTCCTGCGTTTTATCAAAATGCCTTCCTTCGACAGCAGATCCTGTATCGCGTCATCCCTTAAAGGTTTTGACTTGTCCTCGTTCTTGATTATGGAAGATAACAGCTCCAATATGTACGATTTGGAAATTACCTGGCCGTCGGATTTTTTTATTCCGTTGCTTAACAGGCTGTTT
>JAPLMI010000206.1 GCA_026387115.1 Candidatus Omnitrophota bacterium
TAAACGACTGCATCCTGGACTTCAAAACGATCAAAAAAGAGGGCTCGGATAATAAGATCAGCATCGTTCTCGCCGCCGCCAAAAAAGAGGCGGTAAAGGAGAGGGTAAAGATGGTCGGGGAAGCCGGTTTTACGGTCAGGATTGTTGATATAGACGGCTTTGCCCTCGCGAATTCATTCTCGAGGAATTTTCCCGGCATTGGGCCGGACAAGACGTCCGCCCTTCTTAATATAGGCGGCACTTTTACAAATTTGTCTATCTTGCGGGGGGAGGCGATATTTTTTGCGAGGGACATAGCCATCGGTACGGGCGACTTCAGCGCGATCCTCTCCAAAAAAATGGGGCTCGATTCGAATATTACCGATGGCTTAATCTTCGTTCCGAAAGAAAAATCCCAGGAAGTCGCGGAGCACATGAAGACGGTTTTTAACAACCTGCTGGAAGAGGTTAAATTATCGTTTAACTATTACGAAAACCAGGGCGGCAGATCCATAGACGAGATATATATCTCCGGCGGCGGCATAGGCCTCTTTGGTTTAAATGAGGTATTTCAGGAAAACTTAGGCTCGAAACCGACTTTATGGAAGCCGCTCGGTTTTTTGGATAAAGAGAAGGCCGTGATAGACAAGGCGCTTATCGACTCGCAGGAACCCAACCTTGCCATTGCCGCCGGCCTCGCGTTAAGGTAGAGATATGATAGAGATAAACCTGTTGCCGGAAGAGCTGAAGAAAAAAAATGAGCCGAAATTTAAGAAATTCAATCTTTCCGGACTGAGTAGCGGCAACTTTAATATAAATAAAATGCCGCTTGTAAAGATAGGCATCATCGCCATAGCGGCCCTCGCAGCTTTTCATCTCGCCCTATTTTTGGTTGGGACGGCGAGCAAGGATTCGCTCGCTTCCCTGGCGAAAAAAAGAGACGCGTGCCTGCCCAAAAAGAACGAAGCGGATTCTCTAAGGAATGAGCTTGTCCTCATAAATAAAAAAGTGACCGCTATCGACGGGCTCATGGTGAAGCGCTTAAGCTGGGCAAAGAAACTGGACGGCCTTAGCGACGCCCTTACACCCGGAATATGGCTTACGGATCTTTCGTATGATGAGAGAACAGGTGATAGGCTCGTCCCGGTTGCCAGGACGCCGAACGGCAAGTCGAAGAAAGACTCGTCCAGATCGGTTGCCGAAAAGGTCGTTTATAGATACCTTGTTTTGTCGGGATATGCGTCGAGCATGGGGGAGCAGGGCACGGCATTGATAGGAAAATTCATAAAAAGCCTGAAAGAGAGTTCTCAATTTTATTCGGATTTCAGCGATATAACGCTTGACTCCATCAAAAGCGACAAATTCCAGGATCAGGAAGTCATGAATTTTAAGATCACCTGTATGTTTAAGGAAGAAAAGTAGTTCGTAAAAGGTATTACACATACTTATGATTAAACTCACCGACATTGACATAAAGAATCCCAAGCATCAGGCTATCATACTGGCCGCGCTTATAGCCATCCTGACGGTGATTCTTTATTTCATCCTCCTGCTTCAACCGCAGGTGATGAGGATAATCGGCACAGTTATAAAAGATCATAAGATGAAGGCGGACTTGAAATCCATGGAAAGCGAGATAGCTAATATAGGCAGATACAGTAAAGAGATCGGCGCGTATAAGGATAAGGTGGAGCGCTACGAGCGCATGCTTCCGGCTGAGCAGGAGATACCCACTCTTCTGGAAAGCCTCTCCGGCATGGCGAAGAGCTCGGGCGTCAAGATAGTCGGCATCACGCCGGTTGTCATACGCGAAGAGAAGAAGCGAGAAGGCCAGATCTATCAGGAGATACCCATCCTGATAAGCGCTAAGTCAGGCTACCACGAGCTCGGGAATTTTCTGGCCAAACTCGAAGACTCTGACAGGTTCATGAAGGTCGCCGATATAGAGATCAGGGCAAATAAGGCCATGCCCAAGAGGCACGACACGGAGGTTCTGGTCTTTACCTATATTTTGCTGAAGGGAAGATGATGACGAGAATTTTTTTAATCGCATTAGTGATTATGATCACCATATATACGGCGGCGGAATGCGAAAGTTACAGGTACGAGCCGCACGGAAGGCGTGACCCTTTTGTGCCGTTGATCGGCCAGGATAAAGTCGTGGCCGCGGGGCTGACGGATGTCACTTCCGTTGAAGATATAAAACTCGAAGGCATAGCTATCGGTTCGAACGGCAAGCGGACCGCTATAATGAACGGCGAGATTGTCAAAGAGGAGTATAAGGCAGGCGAGATTGTGATAAAAAAGATTGACCCAAAGAGCGTGACGCTTTTAATAAATAATAAAGAATTTAAAGTAAGCTTGCCTGAAGAAGGAGGGCCAAAGAGTGAACAATAAGGTAAGACAAGCCGTCATATTAGTTACGATTATCGCGTTTGGATCATCCTGTATTTTTCCGGCTGTATCGCTGGGCGAGGAGAAGCGGATCGAGCCTCAGCCTGCGGAGACGGCTTCTGCCGAAGAAAAGGCCGCTACTACGACAATAGCCGAGGCGAAATCCCAGATTGCCAGAGAAGTGGAAATAGGGGAAAAGAAGGGGGAAGAAGGGAATGTAGAGGAAGGTAAGGGGAAAGAAGGAGCCGGAGAAGGGGCCGGAGAAGTGGCCGGAGAAGCGGCGCAGGAAGAAGCCCCTCCGGCAGCAGCCGTAGACCCCGGCAGCATCACGGTTAATTTTAAGGGCGCTGACATAAAAACGGTCCTGGCGTATATATCCGAAGTCTCGGGCGTGGATATAGTGCCGTCGCCTGACGTCAAAGGCATTATAGATCTTAAATTGACAAATAAACCGTGGAAGATCGCGCTCGATATAATACTTCGAAATTACGGTTTTGCGTATGAAAGGGAAGGCGACATAATAAGGGTCGTCACCGTTGACAAGTTAAAACAGGAGGAGCTTGTCACTCAGACCTTTAACCTGAATTACGGCAAGTCAAAAGATATCGTGAACTCCATAAAGGATATCGTCACCGACAGGGGCAAGGTGATGTATGACGAGCGCACAAATACGGTGCTCGTTACGGATATCCCGACCAATATCTACAGGGTCGGCCAGGTAATAGAGCGGCTCGACAAGA
>JAPLMI010000124.1 GCA_026387115.1 Candidatus Omnitrophota bacterium
GGACCGAGGCGGCCCAGGCGTTCAATAAAAGGGTGCTCGAAGAGCTGAAGATAAAGTATGAAGAAAGATAAGACGAGGCTCGGCATCGACGCCAGGATATTTTCCCAGCCGATGAACGGCGTCGCCCGCCATCTCATCCTGCTCCTGAAAAGCCTTGTACTGTATGAGGCGAGGGAAGGACCGTATAATAAGGAAGTCGACAAGAACTTATGGCAGTTAGAATAGATAATAAATGCACAATAGTCATCGCCGTATGGAATGAGCGTGACGTGACGTGCCAGTGTCTTGAGAGCTTGATGTGCAAAACGGATTATCCTCACAAGGTTCTCATCATAGATAACGGCAGCGACGAAGATACAAAGAGATTCCTGGAGAATTTTTGCAGGGATAGGCCGTATTTTACAATAAAACGTTTTGATGAAAATCTGGGCTACCTGAAGGCCGCCAACTTCGCCTTCTCAACGTTAGATACGCCATACCTGTGTTTACTCAATAACGATACCATACTGACCGACGGATGGCTGTCGGAGTGTATCTCGGTCTTAAAATCCCGAACCGATATAGGAATAGTCTCTCCCACCACGAATGAGATAAGTCGTAAGTTCACCGAGATTTTTGATGCCGGCAGGCTCGGCGAATATAAAGGCAAATTTATAGAAACTGACAGTTGCGTGGGATCATGCTTCATCGTTAAGAAAGAACTTGTCGACAGAATAGACGGCTTTGACGCTGTATATACAAAAGGATATTTTGAGGAAGTCGATTACTGCTTCAGGGCGAGACAAGCCGGCTTCCGTTCCGTCATGGCGCTGGGTGCTTATATAACACACCTTTCGAGCGTCTCGTTTAACAAAACTCCCGGCGCATCGAAAAAATTATGGCACGAGAATCGCGATATACTGGAATCGAGGTGGGGGAAGCCCAAAAGAATGCTCTTTTTCATAAAGAGAAAATATGGCAGCGACGCTTTATCGAGAGCGCGTGATTATATAATTAAAGAATGCCGATCACGGACCATCGTAGATGTTTATTTTAAAGGCAATCGAAGCTGGATAAAGGAAGCGCATTTCAATATAAGAGAGAAGAACTGCTTATTCTATAATATGTTATCGCTCTTTATAATATTAAAGTTCAAAAAAAAGCCATATGACACTATTGTTACGGATATAAGGATGCCGTCAGCTCTATTCCGGCTGGCTGGTTACGGAGACGATCTCTCTTGTCGGCGATACCTCTTTAAAGAAGAGATGGAAAAAATCACGGATGTGTATTATGATATTCTGGGCGGAAGAATAAAACCATGAAGAGACATTTTATTTTATTCAGAAGTTTCCGGTGGAAGATCACGGCCGTCCTGATCTTATTGATGTGTTTTTCGGGAATAATCGGCAATTTTTTAATATATGATTATACCTCGAAGGCCCAGTTCGAGCAGTTAAGGGATAAGCTTAAGATAATCGCCCAGGCCGTCGCAATGACGGTAGACGCCGACACCCTTCTTCGGATACCGCTTGATGAGAGCGGGATCGAAAGCTCTTTCTACAAAGCGACCGCGGAAAAATTATTGAGGATAAAAGAGGTCGACCCAAGCCTTGCCTATGTGTATATTCTGAAAAAGACGCAAAGTCCGGGGATCCTTAAATTTATGATCGACCTCCATCCGTGCGATTACCCCGCAAGGCTGGTCCCGGCCGTCCCGGGCGAGGCGTATGACGCCGCCGGTTTCCCGGAACTCGCCAAGGCCTTCGGCGGCCCGGCCGCGGACAGAAGGATCACAACTGATAAATGGGGCGTCTTCTTATCGGGATACGCTCCGATCCGCGATAAAGAGGGCAGCGTTATCGCAGTGCTGGGAATCGACATGACGGCAAGCGATGTCTATAACACCCGGAAAGAAGCCAGGAGGAGAACCGCCCTTGCGCTGCTGTTAGGGGTGGCGCTTTCGATAGTTCTGGGGTTTTTGATATAGGCGAGAGTTACGGCCCCCATCAATAAATTGGTGGAAGGGACAAGGCATATTTCATCCGGCGACCTGCAGTACCACGTAAAAATCGAAGGCGCTGACGAGATAAGCGAATTGGCGTCAGCCTTCAACAGGATGGCGTCGAATCTGCATAAGGCAAGAGAGAAGCTGGTCGATTATTTTTATCGCGCCATACAAACCCTTGTGCGGGTCCTCGAATCGCGCGACGCCTACACGAAAGGCCATTCCGACAGGGTGGCTAAGTATGCCGAGAAGATCGCCGTCGAAATGGGTCTCGCGGCCCAGAAGGTGGAGTTGGTAAAAGAGGCGGCCCTTCTTCATGACATAGGTAAATTGGGAGTCCAGGAGATGATCTTAAAGAAAAAATCGGAGCTTAGCGAAGAGGACCGCCAGACTATCAGGAAACATCCCTTGATCGGCGAAGAGCTCCTGAAGCCCGTCTCCCTTAACAAGGAGATGATCGCGGTGGTGAAAGAGCACCACGAGCGGTATGACGGCAAGGGGTATCCCGACGGCCTGGCCGGCGACAAGATCGATATACTTGCGGCGATCGTCTCCGCGGCCGATTCATACGACGCGATGACTTCTCACAGGGAGTACAGAAAAAATTTGGACAAGGACGAGGCGATAGAGCAGCTCAGGAAAAATAGCGGCCTTCAGTTCAACCCCAGGGTCGTCGAAGCCTTCGTGCGCGTTCTGGAGGGAAAATAACCTCGCGCCGGAACTTGCTTGCAAAAGTCAGATTATGTGATACACTTTTGGTATCATAGCGAGGCCTTGTGAACAAGAAGAGATTGTCAATCGTATTGGCTATTTTCTTTCTGGTTCAAGTCGGTTGCCTGCCGCAGAACTTAAGCGCGGAAATTTGCGCTCTTAATATTCCCTCCAGAATCGCCGATCCGCATTTCAGAAATATGAACATCGCCGCCGACGTCGCGCTCTCGATTTACAAAAAACACGAACTCGGAAAAATCTCCAAGGAAGATATAGCCAGAGAATTCTTCGGAGGAGCGATCAATGAATGTGTAAAGTTTGATCTTGATGATCTGCGTCTGGGCAAAGGCGGGTGGACGCGTTATTATCCCGTCTCCATATTAGGCGAAGATCTTATCGCGAGAGTATTTCTTAGCGATGAGGAGGTCCTTCAGCCCAATGTGAAGGTTATATTCGAGGCGAAGATTGAAAACCCCCGCATAACATGCCAGATCATTCCCAATGTAAGCGATATACTTAAAGATTGCAGGATAGAACCGCACAGGGTTTACGATAACACAGAAGCGGCCAGAAGCCCGTAGGCG
>JAPLMI010000221.1 GCA_026387115.1 Candidatus Omnitrophota bacterium
GTGCGGCGTCGCGCCCCAGAGATTATCCGCCATAGGATACGGCGAATACAGGCCCGTGGATACGAACGAGACCAGGGTAGGAAAGGCGAGAAACCGCAGGGTTGAGATCATCATACTTCCGAAGGAGATAACGAAGAGGTCCTACGAGGAAACGACGACGAGGGTTTCCGAAGAGGCGAAGACGGCCGAAGAGTCAAAAGCGCCTGAGGAGTCGATCAAATAGTCTTTTTGCCGCTATAATGTATGGACAATGTATCAATGGGGGATCCTAAAAAAGTCCCCCATTGTTGTTTGAGCTATTATGAATAACCCAAAAAATATACCCCGACACGTCGCGATAATAATGGACGTGAACGGCAGGTGGGCAAGGTCCCGCGGCCTTCCGAAGATCATGGGCCACCGCGCCGGCGTAAAATCGGCCGAAGAGGCGGTGAGGGCGGCCGGCGAGCTGGGGATAAAAGTCCTTACCCTCTATACGTTCTCGACGGAAAACTGGAAAAGGCCCAAGAGAGAGATCGATGCGCTCTTCGGCCTTTTAGAGGAGTATCTCGATAAGGCGGAGGACAAGTTCAATAAGAATAACATCAGATTTTCCGTTATCGGAAATACCGAAGGCCTCCCCGAATCTGTCCGAAAAAAATTGAAGAAGGTCATCACGTTGACAAAAAATAATACCGGGCTTACGCTCAATCTTGCGCTGAATTACGGTTCCAGGAGCGAGATCGTTAATGCCGCGCGGAATATCGCGAAAGATGTTTTGGCAGGCTCGCTCGCCGCAGAAAAGATAGACGACAATCTTTTTTCAACTTATCTATATACGAAAGACCTGCCTGACCCTGACCTTTTGATAAGGACTTCCGGTGAGTTCAGGGTGTCGAATTTCCTATTGTGGCAGATATCATACGCGGAGCTTCATATCACAAAAAAATTATGGCCGGATTTTAAGAAACAAGACCTGCGGAAAGCCATAGCTGAATATCAAAGAAGGGAGAGGAGATTTGGCGGATAAGGCGTCGCTTACAAGAAGGATCATAACGAGCGTTCTCATGATAACGCTCACGGGCCTCATCACTTTCTTTTTCCCGAACTGGATCTTTTCTCTACTGGCCTCGGCGATGATCGGTGTCGCGCTCCTGGAATTCTTTAACCTCGTCGAGAAGAGGGGTATATTCGTATACAAATATTTCGGGGTGATCATCGGGATGTGCGTTCCGATAATTATCTACTTCCAGATGGGCGGCGAGGGGTATTTCACGCTCGAGCCGTTCTTTATAGTGATAGCGTGCATGTTCATTTTTGTCCTGCAGTTCATAAGGCGCGACAGCTCCCAGGCGCTCGCGAGCATCGCGGTAACGCTCTTCGGGCTTCTGTACATAGCGTGGTTCTTTTCGTTCTTTATCAAACTGAAGTTCCTGCCGAACGGAACGTGGCTCGTGGCATTCCTGATACTTGTGACGAAGATGGGCGACGTGGGGGCGTATCTAATAGGAAGCTCTATAGGAAAACATAACCTTATACCCCGCATAAGCCCTCACAAGACGATCGAGGGGACGGTCGGAGGCCTTATATTCAGTTTATTGACGGCCCTTGCCAGCAAATGTTATCTTGCCGGTTTCTCATACGGCCATCTCATTACGTTAGGGATACTGCTGGGAATACTCGCGCAGGTCGGCGATCTGGCCGAGTCTCTTATAAAGAGGGATATCGGCGTCAAGGATTCGGGGCATAACCTCTCGGGATTCGGCGGAATGTTTGACCTCATCGACAGCCTTCTGTTCACCACGCCGATATTCTATTTCTACATCGTGGTATTGATGAAATGATGACTAGAATCGCGATCCTCGGCTCAACGGGCTCTATCGGCGTAAATACCTTGAGCGTCCTTTCCGGGATGAAGGACCGTTTCAAGGTAGCGGCGTTATCGGCCGATAAGAATGTCGAGCTCCTTTCAAAACAAGCCGCTATCTTTAAACCGCGGATAGCCTGTGTCGGAACCGAAATGCTTTCCCGGAAAGTAAGTGATGCGATATCCCGAAAGACGAGGATCGTTTCCGGTGTAGAAGGCTTGAAAGAGATCGTGTCGAGCCCTGACGTCGACCTTGTCGTATTTGCCATAAGCGGTTCGGCGTGCCTTATTCCTCTGGTCGAGGCGATAAAAAAGAGGAAGAGGATAGCGCTCGCGAATAAGGAGTCGCTCGTGAGCGCGGGCGTTATTATCATGAAGCTCGCCAAAAAGAACAATGTCCGGATCATACCGGTCGACAGCGAGCACAGCGCGATATTCCAGTGTATCGACGGCAAAGACAGGGCCGTATCAAAAATTTATCTGACCGGCTCCGGCGGCCCGCTTTTAAACGTGGATAGGCGTAGATTCGACCGCTTGACAAAAAATTTCATACTGAATCACCCTAAATGGAAGATGGGCCGTAAGATATCCGTAGATTCGGCGACGATGATGAATAAGGGCCTTGAGATTATCGAGGCAGGCTCTCTTTTCGGCCTGCCGCAAGACCGCATTGAGGTTTTGATACATCCGGAAGCGATAGTGCATTCTATGGTGGAATTCTCCGACAGCGCCATACTGGCTCAGCTCGGCACCCCTGATATGCGGCTTCCTATCCAATACGCGCTAACCTATCCGGATAGAGGCCCAAGCCCGGTCGAAAGGATCGATTTCTCTAAAATAAAAAACCTCTCCTTTGATAAACCCGATGCGAAAAAGTTCCCTTCTTTAAGGCTTGCCAGGCAGGCGGCCCGGGACGGGGGGGTGAGGCCGGCCGTGTTGTGCGCCGCTGACGAAGAGGCCGTAAGGAATTTTCTGAACGGGACGATAAAGTTTTCCGGCATCACGAAAGTAATAGAAAAAGTCTTATCAAGGCATGATAATATAAATAAGAGAGAAATTTCCCTGGACGATGTGCTGGCTAGCCAGGTTTGGGCCAGGGAGGAAGCGAGGTCGATTTGTTGTCATTAGTATATTTTCTGATAGTTCTGGGGGTCCTGGTGCTCGTCCACGAATTCGGGCATTTCGTCACTGCCAAGCGGCTCGGTGTCAGGGTCGAGAAGTTTTCGATAGGATTTGGTCCGAAGTTATTTTCTGTAAAGCGCGGCGAGACCGAATATCTCGTATGCTCCATTCCGCTCGGCGGATACGTCAAGATGGCAGGCGACGAGCCGGGCGAGAATATCAAAGGCGAAAAGTGGGAATTTCTTTCAAGGAGCATATCCGACCGGTTCAAAATAATATTTGCAGGCCCCGTTACAAATTACATCCTGGCCTTCCTTATATTTTCTGTCATATTCATGTTCGGCAGCCCGACTATGACAACGGAGGTCGGCTCTTTATTAAAAGGTTACCCGGCGGAATCGCAAGGTATTCTGGCAGGAGACAAGATCCTGACTGTAGACGGCACAAGCGTCAGATATTGGGAGGATATGACCGAACTCATACATAAACATCCCGGCGGAGTCATGAAGATCCTGATCGAGAGAAATGGCAAGATATTTGAAAAAGATATCACTCCCGTTATCCGCGAGACGAAGGATATATTCGGCAAATCGACCAAGATAGCCTTAATAGGCATCGCGCCGTCGGCGAAGATAGAGAAGGTGAGGTACGGATTCTTCTCGTCTTTCTCGATGGGGTTCAAGAAATTAACCGAGCTTACGTTCATAACATATAAAGCCCTCTGGTCGGTGCTGACAGGGCAACTTTCCTTAAAGGAGTCGATGACAGGCCCCATAGGCATTTTCGTCATAACCGGACAAGCAGCGAAACTCGGCTTGATATACATATTACACCTGATGGCGATCCTGAGCGCGTCGCTCGCGATATTCAATATGCTGCCGTTTCCAGTCCTTGACGGCGGCCACATAATATTTCTGGCCATAGAGAAGCTGCGCGGCAGGCCCCTTTCAGCAAAGACGCAAGAAGCCATAGCGAATGTCGGGATAAGCCTTTTGATACTGCTTACGGTATTTATCTTCTATAACGATATAATGAAATTCGGCATCGCGGAGAAGGCGATGAGGCTTTTGATAGGCGGCGGCGCGCCCGTCTCGATCCAGTCGATGACGAAGGTCGGGACATCCGATGCCAGGGCCTGCGTATCTCAGATAAAAGCACTCGAGGCCGCCGGATGCGAGATCGTCCGGGTAGCGGTAAAGAGCTTAAAAGACGCCGAAGCGATAAAAGATATTAAAAAAAAGATAAGGATACCGCTTGTTGCCGATATACATTTCAATTACCGTTTGGCGCTCGCCGCAATAAAGAGCGGCGCGGACAAGATACGGCTCAATCCCGGAAATATCAGAAAAAGGGAGGAGATTGCCGAGGTCGTAAAGGCAGCAAGAAAAGCTAAAATATCGATCAGGATCGGAGTAAATTCGGGATCTATGAAGGACGGCTTGGTCGAATCTGCCGTTAATTATATCAAAATCTTTAAAGCGCTCAATTTTCATGATATAATTATATCGCTCAAGGCGTCCGATGTTGTCACGACCGTTGAAGCGTATAGAAAGATGTCAGAAGTTTGCGATTACCCGCTGCATCTCGGCGTGACAGCCGCTGGGCCATACGATTCAGGCATCGTGAAATCTTCCATTGGGATTGGGGCGCTCGTCTTGGACGGGATAGGCGATACGATAAGGGTTTCGCTGACCTCCGATCCGGTAGAAGAAATTATTGCCGCTAAGAGAATTTTGAGCGCTCTTAACCTGCGGCGATTCGGCCCGGAAATAATCTCGTGCCCGACCTGCGGCCGCTGCCAGGTTGATTTGGCAGAAATCGTAAAGAGGTTAGAACGTAAACTATCGACTACGGACTATGGACCATCGACTAAACACCCGCTTTCCATCGCAATCATGGGCTGCGAGGTCAACGGACCAGGAGAGGCGAAGGAAGCGGATATCGGCATCGCCTTCGGTAAAGATTCAGGGATGATATTTAAGAAGGGGAAGATCATCAAAAAAGTAACGGCAGGTAAAGCAGTTAACGAATTATTTAAGTTGTTAACTAAGAACTAACAACTAACAACTGAGAACTGACTCATGAAATGGACCGAAGCTCTCATACCGACACTTAAAGAAGACCCGCAGGATGCCGAGGTCATAAGCCACAAGCTTATGGTCCGGGGAGGCTATATCAGGAAACTCTTCTCCGGGGTGTATTCATACCTTCCGCTGGGCGTAAAAGTATTGGAGAAAATTGAGTCGATAATCAGGGAAGAGCTGAATGGTAATGGCGCCCAGGAAGTGCTCTTGCCTGCGATCCATCCGCCCGAGTTATGGAAGAAGACCGGCAGATACGACGTGCTGGGCGAGGTCCTGATTAAGTTTAAGGACAGGCGCGGGAAGATTTGTGTACTCGGCCCAACGCATGAAGAAATTATCACAGACCTTGTCGCGAATAATGTAAAGTCTTACAAAGAGCTCCCTCTTATATTATACCAGATACAGACCAAATTCAGGGACGAACCCAGGCCGCGTTTCGGCGTCATGAGGACCTCGGAGTTCATAATGAAGGACGCTTACAGTTTTGATTGTGACGTCGATGGCCTGGAGAAGAGCTATAAGAAGATGTACGACGCTTATTGTAGAATATTCGAGCGCTGCGGGCTGCCGTACATAGCGGTCGAAGCCGACCCGGGTATAATGGGAGGAAACATCTCACACGAATTTATGGTTCCTTCTGAAGCCGGCGAGGACAGGATCGTTGTGTGCGGAAAATGTA
>JAPLMI010000053.1 GCA_026387115.1 Candidatus Omnitrophota bacterium
GTTATGAGGCAGAAGTAAGGCCGAGAAGCGGGCTGGCGCTGAAACACGGCATAAGCCTCGTAAATACACCGGGGACGATCGATTCTGATTACAGAGGTCTGGTGAGCATGATTATGATAAACCACGGGAAAAACCCTTTTAAGATAAAGCGCGGCGATAGGATCGCCCAGATGTGTATTAAAGAAGTGGTTAGGGCCGATATAGAAGTTTGCGCTGGTCTCGATGAGACAGTGAGGTCTGTCGGCGGATTCGGGCACACAGGGAAGTAGCGTGACTATCGCTCAGGCCATGATATTGGGCGCGGTGCAGGGCATAACGGAGTTCTTTCCGATATCGAGCTCGGGCCATCTGGTAGTCCTGCAGTCGCTCCTCGGCCTGAAAGAAGAATTCGCGTTCGACGTATTTTTGCACTTAGGGACGACAGCCGCTATCCTGATATATTTTCGAAAAGAGGTGACATCTCTTTTAACGGATATAAGATCGATCGCATTGATAGTGGCAGCGTCGGTCCCGACGTTCATAATAGGATTATCATTTAAAGACGCGGTAGAAAAGTTCTTTGGAATGCCGAATGTAGTCGGTTATATGCTGGTATTGACCGGTATCCTTCTTCTCGCGGCAAGTTTCTATGAGAGATTCATGCTGCCGAGGCGGGGCCTGGGATTTATAAATTCCGTAATAATCGGGATTGCCCAGGGTATTGCCGTAATGCCCGGCATATCGCGAAGCGGAACTACGATAGGAACGGGTATGCTGTGCGGCATCGATAAAGAGAAGGCATTTAGATTTTCATTTCTTCTCGCGATACCGGCGGTGCTGGGCGCAAGCGTCCTTAAACTTCATAAGATCGGGCAGGGGATAGCCGGTAAAGACGCTGGTATTTTTATCGCAGGCGGCCTGGTGGCGATGGCCGTAGGACTGGCCGCGATCAGGATACTCTTTAACGCGCTTATCCGGAATAAACTTTATATATTCGGCATATACTGTGTTCTGGCCGGAGCGCTCATAATCATATTTATCTAGACCTAAGGACTTGCATGGACAAGACCAGATGGAATGAGATACAGGCGGTAATACTTTTCGCCATCGCGATCCTCATCTTTACAAGCCTCGTCACCTTCAGCTTCTCGGACTTGAGCCTTTTTAGCTCGAAGCCGAATGTTCCGGTCAGGAATTTCGCGGGGCTCTTCGGCGTCTACATAGGCGCCTGCCTTTTCTTCGTGATGGGCATGAGCTCATACGTGATACCGCTTCTCATACTATCATGGGCGGTGGCAAGACTTTACGGTATTACGCCTCAAAAAGTCTATTTCAAGATATTCGGCACTTTCTTCCTGATACTGGCCTCAAGCTCCATATTCTCCATAATAGGAAAGGGCGATAATTCATTCCGCTTCTCGCTCGGCGGGATAGTCGGGCTGGTATTTTCAGATTTTCTGACAAAATATTTAGGCCGGGGCGGCGCGATCCTCATCATAGCGGTCCTGTTTTTGCTCTCGGTCCTGCTCGCGACAGAGTTTCTTCTCCTTCCGTTCCTGGCCACGCTCTTTTCTAAAATTAAGGGTCTATCCAAATCAATAAAAGAACGCGCTTGGGAAAAACCGCAAGCGCCCGTCTTCACCGTTAAAAAACCGGCCGGCGTTATCACCAAATCGAAAGAGGTGATGACTGGTATAAAGCCTGCCGTGGCCGAAAAGAAAGGATCCGAGGTTGCCCTAAAGACTGTTTCAGCTCCCGAGGCAAAGAAAGAAGCCATAACTGCCAAACCGGCCGCGTCCGGCATACTCAAATCGGACATATCGAAACCGTCTGTTTACAAACTGCCGGGCTTAGACCTTCTCGATTCGCCCCCGCCGCCGGAGGCGAGGCGCATAAAGGATGACCTGGAAGGTAACGCGCGCATACTTGAGGAGACGTTAAGAGATTTTGACATCGAGATCAAAGTCGTTGAGATCAATAAAGGGCCTGTCATAACCAGATATGAGGCGGAGCCGGCGCCCGGAGTAAAGATCCACAGGATAACGTCTTTAAACGACAACATCGCGCTTGCCATGAAGGCGCAGTCGGTGAGGATCGTAGCGCCTGTTCCGGGGAAAGGGACCGTCGGATTCGAGGTTCCAAATTCCTCCAGCTCTTTAGTTTATCTTAAAGAGGTGCTCGATTCGAAGGAGTATAAAGAAGCGCGCTCGAAATTGAAGCTCGCCATAGGAAAAGACATAGCGGGGATGCCTGTCATCGCGGATCTCGCTACGATGCCGCACTTATTGATAGCCGGCGCTACCGGGTCGGGCAAGACCGTATGCGTCAACACGATCATAACGAGCCTTCTGTTCAATTCCTCGCCCGATGACGTTAAGTTCATAATGATAGATCCGAAGCGCGTGGAGCTTGCCGTCTTCAACGACCTGCCGCATCTCCTTTCTCCGGTAGTGACAGACACGAAGAAAGTCGCGGCTACCCTTGATTGGGTCGTGAACGAAATGGACTCGCGATTCGAACTTTTTTCCCGCGCCGGGGTGAGAAACATAGATCTTTACAATGAGAAATACGATAAGGGCGAAGCGGGTAAGGCGCTCGAAGGTTTTCCGAGTCATCTTCCTTATATCATTGTCATAATAGACGAACTGGCGGATCTTATGATGGTCGCGCAAGCCGATGTAGAGACTACGATAACCAGGCTCGCCCAGCTTTCCAGGGCGGTCGGCATACATATAATAATCGCTACACAGAGGCCGTCTGTCGATGTGATAACAGGCGTCATAAAAGCGAACTTCCCTGCGAGAATTTCGTTCAAGGTCGCTTCAAAGGTCGACTCGAGGACGGTGCTTGATATTAACGGCGCGGACAAACTTTTGGGCCGCGGCGATATGCTCTTTATTGAGCCGGGCGCGTCGAAGCCGGTGAGGGCGCAGTGCAGCCTCATTAACGATAAAGAGATCGAGAGGATTACCGATTTCATCAAATCCCAGTTGGCGCCTCAGTATGTCGAGGATATAGTTGAAGCGCACAAGAAGACGTCGTTCAAGAAATTCGAGAAGGACGAGGTCTATGACGAAGCGGTGAAGCTCGTGTTCGAGACGCGGCAGGCGTCGGTCTCGGTTCTCCAGAGGCGGCTGGGCCTGGGATACACGCGCGCCGCGCGGCTTATAGATATGATGGAGGACGAAGGCATAGTCGGGCCGTATCAGGGCTCGAAGCCCAGAGACATCCTCGTGAATAGTTTAGAGGAGCACAAGGCCAAGTATGGCTAATCCCGACCAAACCAATAAGATTTCGATGGCAAGTATCGGCGAGCGCCTGCGCGAAGCCCGCGAAAAGAAGGCCCTCACGATAGAGCAGGCCCAGAAACAGACGCGCATCCACTCGACGGTGCTCGCGGCCCTCGAAGATGGCCGATGCGACAATATACTTGCCCCCAACTATGTGAAGAGTTTCTTGAGAGAATACTCCAATTATCTCGGACTCAATTCAAAGGAGCTCTTGAACGCATATACCGCCATACATCCCGAGCCGAAT
>JAPLMI010000015.1 GCA_026387115.1 Candidatus Omnitrophota bacterium
GCCGTCTCCACCTTGCGGACCGATGAGTTCCAGATGCGCCCCGCCATTTCCTTAGTGATCGGTTCGTATTTCTGCGCTATTACGGTATTGGTCTCATGTTCCGCAACGTCTTTGGCTAGGATCAGGCCTGCCATCTTCTCAAGCTGAGCGCTTCTTGTAATCTCGTGCACATCTATTCCGCATAACGTCTTCACTATCGACTCATCTGTCGAATGGCCGAATACGCGAAGAAGCGTCGTCGCAAGGAACTTTCTTCTTCTGTCAACATACACATACAGGACGTCGTTCATGTCGAATTCAAACTCAACCCATGCGCCTCTGTAAGGAATGATCCTGGCGGAGTATATGCTTTTACCTGAAGGATGCGGCTCGGATTCAAAGGATATACCGGGAGAACGGTGAAGCTGGCTGACGACAACCCTTTCATCTCCGTTCACTATGAAGGTTCCCGTCTCGGTCATCAGAGGTATATCGCCGAGATAGACCTCCTGCTCCTTCGTCTCCTTCTTTGACTTCAGGCGCAGCATAACCCGAAGCGCGCCCGCATAACTCATCCCTCTCTTCTTGCACTCCGGGATGGCGTATTTCGTCTTCCCTATAGTATAGCTAATGTAGTCAAGCCTGTATTCGCCATCCGGTGTCTCTAAGGGGAATACCTCCCTGAACGCCGACTCGAGCCCTTCATTTTTACGCTTTGACCTGGGAATGTCCTTCTGTAAAAATTGCTCATAGGAATTAAGCTGGATCTCGAGCATGTTTGGAAGTCTGTAGCATTCCTCAAGCTTCGCGTATGATTTACGTTTTGCCATATTCTCCTTATTACTTCAACTCGATCTTTGCGCCGGCTGCCTCAAGCTGCTTTTTTATCTTGTCGGCTTCGTCTTTCGTGGCGCCTTCTTTTATGGTCTTGGGTGCGCCGTCAACAAGGTCTTTCGCCTCTTTCAGGCCGAGGCTCGTGAGAGTTCTCAGCTCTTTGATGACCTGGATCTTGCTGGACCCCGCATTGGCCAAAACAACCGTGAAGGTCGACTTCTCCTCGGCCGCGGCGGCCTGACCGGGGCCTGCGCCGGCTGCGCCGACAGCCTGCACTGCCACGGCGGCCTGTGCGCTGACGCCGAACCTCTCCTCGAGGGCCTTGACGAGATCCGCGAGCTCCATGACAGTCATCTTCTCGACCGTCTCCATCACGCTCTTCATCTTGTCCGTCAACTCTACTTTCGCTTCTTTCGTTTCCATCTTCTCTCTCCTTCTCTGTTTTTTTTCTATGCCTTCGCCTTTTCTCTGCTAACCTTTATAGCATCGATAGCGTAAACGAACTTTCTTAAAACACCTCCCAGCACATTTACAAACCCGGTTATCGGTGACTTGATGCCGCCGACGACCTGGGCTATGAGCACATTCTTCGGGGGAAGGCTTGCAAGCCGCCTGATCCTGTCGGCCGGGGTACGTTTCCCTTCGATAACGCCGCCTTTTATCTTGAACTTATCATGCGTCTTCGCGAATCCGACCAGAACATTGCAGGCTGACACGACATCGCCGCCCGCGAACGAGATCCCGATGCCGCCCTCTACCTGCGACGATTCTTCTTCGAGCTTTATCTTGCCGAAGACCAGCTTCAGCACAGAATTTTTAACGACGAAATAATTCGCCGAGGCCTTTTTCAGGTTCCGCCTAAGCGCCTCCATGTCCGATGTGCTCGACCCCATATAATTTGTAATGATGAAATTCGGATGCTTCTCGAAGCGCAGGAGAAGCTCCGCTATCATCTTATCCTTGCAAAGCTTTCCGATCTTTTCCGCGAGCATTGGCATCTTAAACCTTCTTGAATTCCGATAGGTCCAGTTTTATGCCGGGCCCCATCGTGGTGGAGATGTATAACGATTTAACGCTCTGCCATACCGGCGCGCCGCCCTGTGGCGTCGTCGACATTATCGCTTCTATAAGGGACTTCGCGTTCGCGTATAACGCATCGTCGGTAAAAGAGAGCTTGCCGAGCGGCGCGTGAATTCCCGCCTGCTTATCCATCTTGAACTCGATCTTGCCCGCCTTCACCTCTTTGATCGTTTTGGCCGTATCCATAGTAACGGTGCCTGATTTCGGATTAGGCATAAGTCCCCGCGGGCCCAAAATCTTACCGAGTCGCGCGAGATCCTTCATCATATCCGGCGTGGCGATCGCCACGTCAAAATCCGACCATCCGCCCTGCACTTTTGCCACAAGGTCATCGGAGCCTATAAAATCGGCGCCTGCGTCTTTAGCGCGTCTCTCCTCTTCACCCTTGCAGAAGACTGCGACGCGGACTTTCTTACCGGTTCCATGCGGCAGGCTCACCGTGCCGCGGATAGAGGCGCCCTGGCTCTGTTTGGGATCGACTCCGAGTTTAACCGCGATCTCAATCGTCTCGTCAAATTTGAGCGGCGGCGCTTTCTTTAATATAGCGACGGCATCTTTAAGGCCGTAAGATTTGGCCTTATCGAACAGCGGCTCAATTTTTTTTATCCTTTTCGTAACTTTTTTCATTTAACCTTTAAACTCATTCAGCCACGTCAATGCCCATGCTTCTGGCGGTGCCCTTGACTATATTTATCGCTTTATCCAGGTCGGGAGTATTCAGGTCCTTCAGTTTCATCCGGGCTATCTCTTTAACCTGTTCCAGCGTAACCTTGCCGATCTTCTCTTTGTTGGGGGTGCCGCTCGCCTTAGCGACGCCGCAGGCCCGCTTTAAAAGGATCGAGCACGGCGGAGTCTTTATCACAAAGGTGAATGTCCTGTCCTCGTAAGCGGTTATGACAACCGGCAGCGTCAACCCCTCCTGCCCTTTGGACTTATCATTAAAAGACCTGCAGAATTCCATTATATTTAAGCCGTGCTGTCCGAGGGCAGGCCCTACCGGCGGCGCCGGCGTTGCCGCGCCTGCGGGACAGTAGAGCTTTATCATCGCCTTTACTTTCTTCGCCATCCTATACCTTCTCCACCTGCCATGTCTCAAGTTCGACCGGCGTTGCCCTGCCGAATATCGAGATCATGACCTTGATCTTGCCTTTAGCGACATTCGCTTCTTCTATCGTGCCGTTAAAATTCGTGAACGGGCCGTCCGTAACCCGGACGGCTTCGCCCTTCTCAAAAATGACCTTCGGCGTGGGCTTATCTTTTGCGTCCTTGGCCTGTTTTAATATCGTCTCGATCTCGTCTTCCTTTAACGGAAGCGGCCTTGATCCCGCGCCGACAAATCCGGTAACACCCGGAATACTCTTTATCAGGTACCAGGTTTCGTCGCTCAGCTCCATCTCAACGAGCAGGTATCCCGGAAAGAATTTACGCTGCGATATCCTCTTCTTACCGGCCTTTATCTCGGAAACCTGCTCTATCGGCACCAGGACCTGGTTTACGGCGTCCTTTGTAAGCCCGGCCTTGACTTTCGCTTCAAGAACCGTCTTCACCCTGTCTTCGTAACCCGTCTGCGTATGTATCACGTACCAATGTTTAGCCATCGCGAATATTTGACCTTTAGAGCCTCGACATTATAATATTGACCAGTTTTGACAAGAATATATCGCATACACCGATAAACAGAGAGAGGATAGCCAGCGATACAAGGACGACTATGGTAGAGCCGATGAGCTCCTCCCTGGTCGGCCATGCGACCTTCATCATCTCGAGCTTTATATCTTTAAAAAATGCAGCGACTTTATTTGCCATAGTCTTTGTCCTTCACAAACCCATTTTGTTAATCAGGAATTGTGTTTCTGGACTGAATTTTGCGGCGCATCAATATGGCAGGAGCGGCAGGAATCGAACCCGCAGTAACGGTTTTGGAGACCGTTGGTTTACCATTAACCCACGCTCCTAACCACCTGCTACCCTCTTACTTAATCTCCTTATGTAATGTGCGCTTCTTACAAAATTTACAGAACTTTTTTAATTCGAGCTTGTCAGGATTCTTCTTCTTATTCTTAGTAGAAGAATAGTTCCTGTTCTTGCACGCTGTGCATTCGAATGTGATAACCTCTTGTGCCATTTTTTACTCTATCACTTCCGTCACGACCCCTGCGCCTACGGTGTGTCCGCCTTCACGTATTGCGAACCTGAGCTCCTTCTCCATGGCGATGGGGGTGATCAACGCGACTTCGAACGTTACGTTATCGCCGGGCATGACCATCTCGACTTCCTTCGGGAGGGTCACGACCCCGGTGACGTCCGTGGTCCTGAAGTAGAACTGGGGCCGGTAACCGTTGAAGAACGGTGTGTGGCGGCCGCCTTCCTCTTTGCTTAATATATACACCTCGCTCTTGAACTTGGTGTGAGGCGTGATGGAACCGGGTTTTGCGAGGACCTGGCCTCTTTCAAGGTCCGTCTTTTCGACGCCTCTTAAGAGGACTCCGATATTGTCTCCAGCTTGACCTGAGTCAAGGAGCTTTCGGAACATCTCAACGCCTGTGACGACAGACTTTTTGGTCGGCTTTATTCCGACTATCTCGATCTCTTCTCCTACCTTTATCTGGCCGCGCTCGACCCTGCCTGTCCCCACGGTGCCGCGTCCTGTGATGGAGAATACGTCTTCGATGGGCATCAGGAAGGGTTTATCGATGTCTCTTTTCGGGATGGGGATGAA
>JAPLMI010000214.1 GCA_026387115.1 Candidatus Omnitrophota bacterium
ACTGAAAACCCTCTTCACTTTGAATGATTTCCACCGCGCGGGTATGCACGGATCGACTATAAGGCCGTTGTAATCGGCCCTTACGCCAAGAATATACGCCGTGACCGCATAAAGGTTCCACGCGGCGCTTCCGGTAAGCCACGAATTTCTCCCGCGGCCGAATGCCGGATGGCCGCTACCCGCTATATACTGCGCGTAAACATAAGGCTCCGTCAGGTGAATATCCGATATGTCGTTTCTGAACGCGGGGGCGATCTTGGCGTAATAATCGAACGCTCGCTCGCCGCGGCCGATCATAGCCTCGGCGATCATCCCCCAGGGATTCGCGTGGCAGAATATGCCGCCGTTCTCTTTCAGGCCCGGCGCGAATGTTCCGACCGCGCCGATCTTTGTATCGTAGCTCGTGTATGGCGGGGCGATGAGCATTATCCCGTGTTTCGAATCGAGATGAAGCTTCACCATATCCATGCACCGCGCCGCCCTCTTATCGTCGGCGATTCCGCCGATCACGGCCCATGCCTGCGTCAATAGATCGATCTTGGCCTCTTTGTTCCTGGATGAGCCGACCGGGTTGCCGTCATCGTCATAAGCGCGTATATACCAATCTCCGTCCCAGGCAAGTTTATTTATCCTGTCCTTCATCGCGTTGGCGACTTCAACATATTCTTTGACATCGCCTTCTTTTCCTAAAAGCTGGGCGAGCCTTGAGAATTCATTGGCCGCCCATACCAGGAATTGCGCCACCCACACGCTCTCCGCGGCGTTATTCTTCCCCATGAGGTTCAGGCAGTCGTTCCAGTCGGCAAATCCTATCAAAGGAAAGCCGTGCGGCCCGACCTTGGAAGAGACGAAGTCGACGGCCCTCTTCAAGTGTTCGTAGACGGTCGCCTTTCCGGAATCGGTAAACGGGACTGTTTCGTTAAGGAATCCGGCGTCTCCGGTCTCCTTGATATAACCGGAGCATGAAATGACCAGCCACAGTGGGTCGTCCGAGTAGCCGCCCTTTTCGCCTTTTTTCGTGAGCGGGAAGAATTGGTGATAGGTTGAGCCGTTTTCGAACTGGCACTCCAGAAGCTCTCTTAACCTCGTCTTGACCCTGTCAGGAATGACATGGACGACGCCGAGCGTGTCCTGATTCGAATCCCTGAAACCCATGCCCCTGCCGATGCCGGATTCGTAGTAAGAGGCCGAACGCGACCAGTTAAATGTCGTCCTGCACTGATACTGGTTCCAGGTATTGACCATAAGATTGACTAAATCGTCAGGCGTATCGCAGGCGTAATTCTCGAAATATCGCGCCCAATAGACTTTGAGTTTCTCGAATTCATCCCCGGCGTTTTTGACGCTTTTATATTTCGATATAACCTTATCCGCCTCTTTCATTGAATCGCTGACGCCGAGCGCAAATACGACCGTCTTCTCCTCCGACGGTTCGAGCGTGATCGAATTACAGAGCGAGGCTATCGGGTTGCCGCCTGAATTTACGGAGTCAAACGACTTTCCGCGCGACACCGCCAGCGGGTTTGCTTCCGAATTATAGGGGCCGATGAACGTTTCTCTGTCGCAATCGAAGCCCTTGACCTTTTCGCTGGACGAGAAGAACGCGAAATCGTTCCTGCCGGCCGAGGGAAAATAATCGGTGAGGTGGTATATTACATCTTTCTCGCACACCGCTTTTGAAATATTCAGAGTATACTGGAAGTCCGTCATATCCATGACGGCGTGCCACAGGCAGAATTCAAGGTAGGTGAATACGGAGAGTTCCCGCTTCTTCTTAGAGGTATTCTTTACATTCAGCATCCATAATTCCAGGTTTTCTTTCAGGGGCACAAAATAAGTGGTCTTTGTCGCTATGCCGTTATATTCGCTTTTGATCCCGGTATAGCTCATCCCATGCCGGCACTCATATTTATAGTTTTTTGGTTTTTTGGTTTTTTGGTTTTTTGGTTCCAATACGGGCTGCCAGGTCGCGGACCAATAGTCGCCCGTTTTATCATCGCGTAGATAAATGTACCTGCCGGGCCTGTCGGCGGGAATGTTATTATACCTGTATCTTGTAATCCTTCTGTCTTTGGGGTCTTTATGGAAACTATAGCCGCCCGCGGTGTTCGATATGAGGCCGCAATAGTCGTCGCTTCCGAGATAATTGATCCATGGTGAAGGAGTGTCGGGGCGGGTTATGACGTATTCGCGGTTCTTGTCGTCGAAATAGCCGAATTTCATTCGCAGATTCTTCCTAATCCGACAGCTTGACGTTGTCGATATAGACCGGCCCTTTATACGTGATCTTGCCGTTCGACTCGATGCGGATACCCAATTTCCTGATATCGCTTCTGAATTTATCGTCTATGAACTTGCGCCAGGACATACTGTTGGGGGTGAGGTCCAGTTTTATGACCGTCCATTCGCCGGGCGCGAGCGGATATGCCTTATTCGCCTCCGTCCACTTCCACCCTTCGCCGACGGTCAGTATGACCCTCGCCCTCAAGCCCTGGGGCGCGTTCTTAGGAAGGAATATATCCACGGACAGGTAACTAAACGGGCTCCAGTCGGTTACGTCCGCAACACGTTCGACGTATGCGCCCTCCCAATGCGGAGCGCCTGAAAATTCGACATCGAATTCCAGCGAATACCTGCCCTCGCTCGCATTAAATTCGGAGACGCTTATCTGACGCCCAGTATGGTCGGTTTTATTCATCGCCCAGTCAGGTATCTCCCATCCCTGGGGGTCCTTCTCAAAACCGTAAAGGACGATCTCTTTGGAATATGAGGCAGCCGGCAGGCTCGTGAAGAGGAAAATTGTTATTAAAAGAGTTGTAAATATCTTTAATTTTGGGATAAAAAATTTTGAATGCTGAGCATGTCGAAGCATTAGCGCATCGTCCTTTTCGGCGTGGATTTCCTATACCAAATTTCGACTATCTTTTGGGCGGGTTTATTCTGAAAGATGTATCCTCTGTTATTAGGACCGCCGAAGTTTTTATTCGTCCCCCATCTCCACCAGTAAAGACCGTAGAACCATTCCTTGTTCCAGAATGTCTTGAGGAGCGCTTCGAAACAATCGGCCTGAAGCTTCGTGTTGAGATTGCCGGTAAGCTCTTCCCACGGCGTCTTGGCCGTCCAGTCCGTTGCGCAGTATCCGACCTCCTGGAATATGATGGGCTTATTGACCGTTTTCTGGAACTCCTCCATCTCTTTGACCCACTCTTCCCAGCCCTTCTTCAGCTCTTCCAATGTCGGCCTATCTTTCTCCGACAGAGGAAAATACGCGTCTATCCCGACATAGTCCAGCGCGTCCCAGAATTTCACGTGAGTATATTCGTCATTCCAGTTGGCGGCGTATGTCAACGGCCCGCTGTAAACGGCGCGCACCGGCTTTATAACAATCTCTTTCCACATATCCTCTTTTATCGTGGAGACGGATGTAAGCTCCGTTCCGATGCACAGGATCTCGACTTTATTCTCCTCGGCCATCTTGGCGTAATGGACGATGAAATCCCTGTAGTGCTCAAACCAGGCATTCCAGTCAGTCTCTTCCTTACACCCTATCTCGCCGCGCCAGCTGCCATCAGAGGTATCTATAATATCGAGGTGAGGCTTTATCATCACCTTCATCCCGAGAGAGTGCGCTTGTTTTATGGCGTGAATGACGCTTTCGTCGCTTGGGGTTTTTTCGGAGGGGTGAATATCGGTGCTGAAACACTTATCCTGGTACCAGGTGGTAAGGATGCTTACCCACTTAGCCCCTGTTTTCGAAAGGGCCTCGAGGGATTCATCGGAAGCCGGCGAGGAGTATTTCTCTTTGGTCCAGGTCGTGTAGCAAATGCCCTTCTGCCATTCATAACAGAAGGCGCTTCCGCAAAACAAGATTGCCGCCAAGCTTATCAGTACGATTCTCTTAACCATTTTAACCCCTTAAAGAAAACATATTATACTACATTTCACCGGCAGGGTCAAGGCCCCCTGCCGGTGAAAAATAGAGACGGAAAAAATTACTTTGTAAGCCTTACGTTATCGATGTAGAATGGGCCGTTATATTCCGGCTTCTTGTTCGACTCGACCCTGACGGCGATCTTGCGGACGTCTTTTCTGAAATTATCGTCAACGACCATCTTCTTCCAGTCTTCGCTTCCGGGCATAAGATTCGCGGTAACCGTGACCCACTCTCCCGGAACGAGGGCGACTGAGCGCGCCATTTCGGTGAACTTCCACCCCTCGCCTACCGTTAATATCATCTTTGCCTTCAATCCGACCGGAGCTTCTTTCGGTAGGTAGATATCGGCGGATATGGCCTTGTAAGGCGTCCAGTCAAAATACTCAAAATCCTCTATCAGCGCGGCGGTCCATGTCTTGCCGGGGAAGGCCGATACGACTTTAAGCGATCCACTGCCTTCTTTAGCGAAATCTTTGGAAGCCTCTACCGTCTTCGCTACGTGGTCCTCCTGCTCCAGCGCCCATTCGGGTATCTCCCAGCCCTGGGTATCCTTCTCAAAACCGAAGATGACCCTCTCTTCGGCCCGGGCCAAGCTCGAGAAGCCGAATACAAAGGCTATCGCCAGAGCTGCAACCATCAACTTTTTCATACAACTACCCCCTTCCATTTTTTCGAAGAAAAAATGATACTGAAGCGGCGTTAAGCAATCCGACGAACAGGAGGATTGTAGCCGCTGAAGTATCTTCTCCTTCGTCACTTATATTATACATTATCCGCGGTTAAAAAAAGGTTAGAACAATATTAAATTATTCTAACCAAATTTGCGCAGCAAATTTGATACTGAGGCGGCGTTAATCAATCCGACGAATAGGAGGATTGTAGCCGCCGAAGTATCTAAAGTCATGCCAGGGGAAGCGTAATGGTAAATACAGCGCCTTTGGAAGGTTCGCTTTCTGCCTTTATAGAGCCGCTATGCGCGTCGACTATCGACTTTGCTATGCTGAGACCAAGCCCGAATCCAACGTTAGCCCTGGCCTTATCGGTCCTGTAGAATCTGTCGAATATACGCTCTATTTCTTCTTTTGTGATCCCTGTGCCGGTGTCCTCGATCCTGACCACCGCCGACGGCCCGATCTTTCGCGATATCACGGTTATCCTGCCGCCCGATTCGGTGTACTTTACGGCATTATCGAGAATATTAAGGAAGAGCGTCTTAAGCTGGCCTTCGTCCGCCTCTAAGAACAATACTTCATCCGCCCTGCAGGATAGATTTATCCCCTTTGATTCCGCCAGGGCCCTGACATTGTTGACTATTCCGCGGACTATCGGATTAAGGTCGAGTTTCTTCTTCTCCGGAAATACCTCTTTTGATTCAAGCCTTGCCAGGAGAAGCAGGTTCTCGGCAAGCCTCACGACCCTGTCGACTTCCTCGAGGGCGCTTTTTATGACAAATTCATACTCTCCCTGCGAACGCAGCTTCTTCAGCGCCACTTCAAACTCTCCCCTTATTATGGTGAGCGGCGTCTTCAGCTCGTGGGAGAGATTCTCGAAGAGCTTCTTTTGCGATGTAAATGCATACTCCAGCCGCTCGAGCATACTGTTAAATGTCTCGGACAGCTTCTGGATCTCGTCTTTCGTGCCGGGGCTTTCGAGTCTCAGCCTCATATTCTCCGCGGTGATCTGATGTATCGTATGTATCATCTTGTCGACCGGGCGGAGAGTGACCTTGGCAAGAAGCGCGCCCATTATGCCGGTCGCGAGCACGGTAACGGGAAATAATACAAAGAGGGCTACTCTTATATTGTTGAGCGCGGCCTGTAACGGCTGAAGGGAGCTCGCAACCTGCACGATATACGCGACCTTTTCATTTTCAAATACAGGCGTCGTATATATTCTCATCGACCCTACGGTATCGAACCTCGTCTTGCCCTGCAGAACGGATATAAACTCCCTCCTTGGGATCCGGGTAAGCCCCAGCGCATTTTTGGATGAGGCGATCGTCGCGCCGTCGGTATCGAAGACCGTGACTATGATATTCAGGAGCTCCGGGTCTTTCGACTCTTCCCTTACCCAGTTCTGGGCGACTTTCGTGAAGTTGAAATTTCGCCTCTTCCTCAAAACCTCGTCGGGTTTAACGCCGCTCGCGAGCGCCTCGAGGCTCGACGCCTCCCAGTATGTGTTGATCGCCGTCGATATGCCGCCGGCCTTGGACTTTAAGAGGATGTCCATGTTATTGCAGAGGCCCTTGGATACGTTATGGTAGAGGACGGCGCTGAAGGACGAGATGGTCAGGGCGAGGATCGCCATATAGAGGATCGTAATTTTGAATCTTATCGACTTGATAAACATAACTTATAGTAAATTATTCCCCTTTCAAAATATAGCCGCGTCCGCGCACAGTGCGGATCAATTTCTTGACATGCCCCGCGTCGATCTTGTTTCTCAGGTAATTGATATACACATCTATCACGTTGGTGAATGTGTCAAAATCGATGTCCCAGACGTGCTCCGATATCATCGTCCTGGTGACGATGGAGCCGGCGTTGCGCATCAAGTATTCCAATAGCGCGTACTCCTTGGCCGTTAAAACTATCTCCTTTTCCTGGCGGGTGACCTTATGGGTGATGAGGTCGAGCGCAAGGTCTTCGACCTCAAGCCGCGTCGCTTCTTTCGAACTCTTCTTCCTTAATACGGCGCGGACCCTCGCAAGCAGCTCTTCGAAGACAAATGGTTTGGTGATATAGTCGTCGGCGCCGGCATCGAGGCCGGTCACTTTGTCTTCGACGGTATCCTTTGCCGTCAGCATAATAACGGGAGTCGCTATTCCCTCTCTTTTCAGATTTTTGCAGATGGTGAGGCCGTCAACCTTGGGGAGCATGAGGTCCAGAAGTATGAGGTCGTAGCTGTTGGTCTTGGCGAGGAATTGTCCCTCGGCGCCGTCGTAAGCGACGTCAACGGCATAGCCTTCTTCCTTCAGGCCGCGTTTGATAAAATCGGCGATCTTCTTTTCGTCTTCTATGACCAGGATGCGCATATCCCCACCGATACGGCCTTCTTACTTCAGCCTGTTGAACCACTCCGAGAGAATCTTCTCGCCCTTTTTGCCTCTTAATGTATAGCCCAGGGGGCCTATGTCGGGCCTCGGGAAGTAGTTCCACCAGTAGAAGCCCTTGAACCACGGCCTCTTCGTAAGCACCAGGAAGAGCGCTTCAAGGCAGTTCGCCTGTTCGTCCTGGCTCTCTTTGTATTTCGCCATCGTCGGCAGTACGCGCCATGGCTGTTTGTTCGACCCTTCTATGGTATCGTATCCGACCTCGGTGAATATCACCGGCTTATTCAGTTTATTAGCCTTGAGCCATGTTTCTATAACG
>JAPLMI010000175.1 GCA_026387115.1 Candidatus Omnitrophota bacterium
ATCCAGACCTGATGGCGGACGTCTTCGGGAAAGTCCAGGCCTCTCAAGAACCGCCTTGCCTTGAAATTCGTGCTCATGTATTCTGTGGATGCCGATGTCATCCTGGCCAATATCTTAAGCGGTATCTTTTTGACGGCAGCCGGAACGAGATTCAGGTAGCCGTTGATCTTGTGGGCAAGGAACGAAGGATAGCCCAGAAATAGTTCGTCGCCGCCGTCGCCGCCAAGCGCCACTTTAACATGCTGGCGTGTAAATTTCGAGACAAGATACGTCGGTATTATGGAGGAATCGGCGAAGGGCTCGTCCAATAGATCCAGTATGTCCGGAAAGATATCGAGCATCGTATCGGGGCTTAAGATCTCTTCGCGGTGATCCGTTCCGAAATACTCCGCTACGCGCCTGGCGTCCGATGATTCATCGAACGATCTTTCTTTAAACCCTATGGAAAATGTCTTTATGCTTTTAGGGTCTACGAGTTCGGCCATCATCGCGACGACGCTGGAAGAGTCTATGCCGCCGGACAGGAATACGCCGAGCGGGACATCGCTTATCAGGCGCTTCCTGACGGATTCCTTTAGGAGCTTCAGGAGCCGCTCCTCGGCCTCTAACGGATCGAACTTGTCCATGCGCCGAAAAGCGAGATCCCAATAATGATCTGTTTTGATCCTGCCGTTCTTAAGCGTCAGCGTCGAGGCCGGCTCCAGCTTATTTATATTTTTGAATATCGAATACGGAGACGGCACGTATTCATAGGCCAGGTACTGGCCCAGTGCGCCGACATCGATATGTTTTCTGACGGACGGATGCTTAAGAAGCGCTTTTAATTCGGAGCCGAATATGAATTGATTGTCGAAGACGGCGTAATAGAGCGGCTTCTTGCCGAACCTGTCGCGCGCCAGGAACAGGATATTTTTACGTGAATCCCATATCGCGAACGCGAACATGCCGTTAAAATATTTGACGCAGGTCTCGCCGTATTCTTCATACGCATGGATGACCACTTCCGTATCGGAATGGGTATTGAAAACGTGGCCCTTTTTCGCCAGGACATCTTTGAGCTCTGGGAAATTATAGACTTCGCCGTTATATACTATTGTTATCGAACCGTCCTCATTGGACATCGGCTGATGCCCGGTCTCGAGGTCGATGATGGAGAGCCTTCTGTGGCCCAGCGCGACGTTATCCTTAAGATAGACGCCCTCATCGTCCGGGCCTCGTTTGCGAAGGGTCTCCATCATATTCTTCAAGACCGCTTCGTTCGGGCGTTTGGATTTATCTAAATGTATGTAGCCGCAGATTCCGCACATATTAAAATTTATTGATAACCAATCCCGATAACGGCTTGGGGTAGAAATAGGTCGCTTTTCTCGGCATGCGTTCGCCGATCCCGGCTATTCTTTTCACTTCCGACACTTTTGTGGGGTTCAGAAAAAAGGCGAGTTTGAATTCATCGCTGTCGACGGCATCGACCGAATCTTGCGCGCTCTTCAGAAATTCTATGTTGTCGTCGTCATCCCGGACGCCGAGGACGCGCTGGATTATGAAGTGGTGCAGTATGGAGACATCGAGCCTCTTCCAGGCCGCGGGCTTGTCCTTTATCGCTTTATCCGAATCCTTAACGCTCTTCAGCCGCAAAAGACGGTAATCATCTTTACCCAGATACATACCGAAGGCGTGCTCTTTGGATAGGGCGGACATCCGCGCGAGGAGCGCCTTAAGCGCAGGCGCTTTCTCAACATAAAAGAATCTCTCAAGCTTTTTCGATATCTCTTCCTCGTTTAGATCGCCTATATCTTTTAAAATGCGGTGCGCGGGTAGTACCGTGAGCATTCGCTCGTCCATTTCGACAAAATATACCATCATATATTTCGAGCTGTCCGTCCCGGCTTCCCTGGAATACATCCGTGATACTTCATATCGATGGTGGCCGTCGGCTATAAATATATCTTTATGCGCCATCGAATCAACGATCTTCTTAATGCTGTTTTTTTCTTCAAGATTCCAGAGCCTGTGCCTCACGCCGTCCGATTCCATATCTATGAGCGGCTTATTTCCGGACATGAATTTTTTCAAAATTTGGGTGAGCCCGTGAGCCTTATCTTCGTAAAGAACAAATATCGGGCTCAAGTTTGCCTTCACCGCCCGCGTAAGCTTGAGCCGGTCCTCTTTCGGCGCGGCGAGGGTATTTTCGTGCGGCAGGATGTTACCGCCATCCGGCTCAAGGCCCATGAGGCCGATAAAACCGACCTGTTCTATAGCCTTTGTTCCCCTCTTGTATTTCAGGGCGTAGATGTAGAGCGCGTCCTTGTCGTCACTTATCATGATCCTGTCTTTTAACCAGGATGCGAAAAGGTCTCTCGACCGTATATATCGGTTACTGCTGTCGTCATCGGAAGCCTTGATCCTGTTCAGTTCAATCTTGACGAAATTATGTTCGTCCTTACGGTAAAGCTCGCCCTGCAGTTTTTGCGAAATTACATCATAGGGTGGGGCGACTACCGATGAGATGTCTTTGACCTTCGCGGTATTATAGCGAACGGCTTTGAATGGTTTTATCCTCGGCATCTTCTAATCTTTTCCCTTCTTTTTATTCAGGGAGCAGCTCTTGCAGCTATCGGAGGATGGATCGGACTTCGGGCAGGGTTTTTCTTCCTTGGACTT
>JAPLMI010000045.1 GCA_026387115.1 Candidatus Omnitrophota bacterium
AAGGTTGTGGTCGAGGATTTGAAGGACGAATTTGTGAAAGATTTCGTATTCAAATCGCTGAAGGCCGACGCGGTTTACGAAAGCGGATACCTCCTTGCGACGGCATTATCGAGGCCGCTAATAGCGAAAGGCCTGGTAAACACAGCGCATAAAGAGCATGCCGGTTACGTCGCGCACGGATGCACGGGCAAAGGCAATGACCAGGTGAGGTTCGAGGTTACGATACGTTCATTGGATCCGAAGTTAAAGATTTTAGCGCCTGTGAGAGAATGGGAATTGAAGACGAGAAGCGAAGAGATAGAATATGCGAAGAATAATAATATCCCCATCGACACAACAAAGAAAAAGCCATACTCGATTGATGTTAATCTTTGGGGAATATCGATTGAAAGTGGGCGGCTGGAAGATCCTTATTACGAGCCTGACGAAGATATATATCAACTTACGAAAGGAATAAATAAGGCAAAGGCGGAGCCTGCCTACGTGGAGGTGGAATTCAAAAATGGCGTTCCGGTGAAGCTGAACGGAAGATCTATGAATGGGGTGTCGCTTATCCTTAAGCTTGCCCGGATCGCGGGCGACGCCGGCGTCGGAAGAAGCGACATGATCGAGAATAGGCTCATCGGCATAAAATCGCGGGAGATATACGAAGCGCCCGCAGGTTGGACGCTTTTAGCTGCCCACAAGGCCCTTGAAGCGCTTGTCCTCGACAGGGAGACACTCCACTTTAAGGACTTGATAGCGCAGAAATACGCGGAGCTTACCTATTACGGGCTCTGGTATACGCCGCTCAAGGAGGCTTTGGACAAGTTCATCGACGAAACGCAGAAAAATGTCAACGGCGTCGTAAGGCTGAAGCTTCATAAGGGGGTTTTAGCTGTCGTCGGCAGAAAGTCGCCGAATTCGCTATATAAAAAGGAGCTTGCGACTTACGAGAAGGGCGATGTCTTTGACCAGTCGCTCGCGAAGGGTTTCATCGAACTCTGGGGATTGCCGTATAGAGGGAGAGGAAAACATGGCTAAGAAATTTTGGGGTGGGAGATTCACGAAAAAGACAAATCCGCTTGTGGAAGAATTCACTAAATCGATCCGGTATGATTATAAGCTCGCCGACTACGATATCAGCGGATCGATAATACACGTAGAAATTCTAAAAAAGGCCGGATACCTGACAACCCTTGAAGCGGCCAGGTTAAAAAACGGGCTTATCGCTATTCACAAAAACGTGAAGGACGGTACCTTTAGGCCGGATAAGAATAGCGAGGACATACATACAGACATCCAGAATAAGCTGGCGGACAAGGTCGGAGACGCGGCGCTAAAATTACATACGGCAAGATCCAGAAATGAGCAGGTTGCTTTCTCGACAAAGCTTTATTGCATAGATATGATCGGGAAAATCAGGGACGAGATTGAGGTTATGGATGCGTCGTTCGAGAAACTTGCCGGCAAAAACAAGACTATGATGATACCGGGCTTTACGCACCTGCGGCATGCGCAGCCCGTCTATCTGAAGGATTACCTTTCAGCTTATGGCCGGATGCTCGGGAGGGATTCCGGAAGACTGGAAAATATCGCAAAGTCTATCGAATTGACTATGGGCGCGGGTGCTTTGGCAGGCACGCCGATCGCTTCGAAATTTTACAGCAAATATATACGGCCAACGGCAAATTCACTTGATTCGGTGAGCGACAGGGATTTCGTGATCGAGATTCTGAACGCATTGGCTATCACAGGGATGCATCTATCGAGACTCGCCGAAGACCTTATTATCTGGTCGACGAAAGAATTTGATTTTATCGAGATCGACGAGGCATTCTGCACAGGAAGCTCTCTCATGCCGCAGAAGAAAAATCCGGATGTTTTGGAACTTGTCAGAGGATACGCAGGCAGGCTGTATGGCAACTTAATGAGCGTGCTGACAATTATGAAGGGACTGCCGCTTACTTATAACAGGGATATGCAGTTAGATAAAGAACCGTTATTTAGTTCGGTTGAGATAGTAACGGAAGAGCTTAAATTGATGGCAGGAATTATTAAAACGCTGCGATTCAATAAGGCGAAGATAGAAGAGCATCTCGAGGACGAGGCGCTTTACGCGACGGATCTTGTATATTATCTTGTCGACAAGGGCGTGCCTTTTAAAGAGGCGCATGCGGTCATCGGCAGGCTTGTGAAACATACTATCGATAATTCGATAGAGATTAAGAGCATGTCCGACGCGGAGCTGAAGAAGTTTTCCGAAAAGTTTGTGCATAAAGAGATCATCAAGTTGTTCGACCCGAAGATTTCAGTCGAATCAAAGAAGTCGATAAAGAGGTAGATGATGCACGAATTTACACTCAAGAATAACGAGCTGTACTGCGAGACCATAAGGGTGGCGGATATAGCGAAGAGGATATCAACGCCATTTTATCTCTACAGCTATAAGACGCTGATAGACCACTACAGAAAGATAAGGACCGCGTTTAGGCCCATCAATCCGCTTATATGTTTTTCGGTCAAATCAAACTCGAGCCTTGCGGTGCTGAGGGCGCTCGTCAAAAACGGCGCGGGGCTCGATATAGTGTCGAGCGGCGAACTTTACAGGGCCCGCCGCGCAGGCGTCGATCCGAAGAAGGTTGTCTACGCGGGCGTGGGGAAGAGGCGGGACGAG
>JAPLMI010000225.1 GCA_026387115.1 Candidatus Omnitrophota bacterium
ATAAACCAAGGTCCAACAGAGGATACGAAATACTTCTCTCCCGCATAATAAATATGAGAAATGAGATTATCGATGCCGCGAGACACCCGATCATCACGGGATCTTTAAAACCCAGCCTGGCGACCGAATTCATGAAAAACAGGAGGCTTGCGAGCGCGGCAAATATAGATACGGCGCCCGGAATATCGAACCTTTTATCGGCTACCTTCTCCTGCTCTTTTGGCAGCACTTTTAATGAGGCCAGAATCATCGCTATTCCTATCGGAATATTCACGAAAAAGATGTACCGCCATATAAAATGGCTATTGATATAGCCTCCCGCCGCGGAACCGGCCGCCATGCCTAGCCCCTGGGCCAGAGCAACAATGCCGAGCGCCCTTCCCCTTACATTGGAAGGCAGAAATGAAGTGATTATGGCAATGGCGACCGGGCTCGACATCGCTTCTCCTACGGACTGAAAGGCGCGAAAAGCGAGAAGCGAACCCATCGTCGGCGCGAAACCGCATAATAAAGTACCGGCTGTAAATATACCGAGCCCTAAAATAAATACTCCCTTATACCCTCTTATATCCCCCAGTTTACCGAAACCCAGCAGGGAACTCGTTACGACCAACAGGTATATCAGGGGAAGCCACGTTATAGCGGCCAGATTAACATGAAAATATTTAGAAACTGCCGGAAGCGATATGTTGAGCATGCTGTAATCGAGCGTATTCATAAAAACAGAAATGGCCGCTATCAAGGTTATTGACAACTGCGTTCTTTTGTCATTTATTATGTGATTTTCCATATGTCTTTCTTCCTTCGATATTGTTTTAGTATCAAAAAACAGAGGACTGCTATAATCACACAAAGATACGCAAAAAGATCGCCGTACACCGTATAAAAAGTCCGCGTTTTTGTCAAAACCAGGTCATGGATCTTATAGCCATCCGTGAAAATTTCATTTCCGGGCGGTCCGACCGCAGCGGTGATCCTGCCCTTTTGATCTATGAAGCACGATAAACCGGTATTTGCGGCCCTCACCACATTAACCCTATTCTCAACAGCCCTGAATACGGAACTTTGCGCGTGCTGGTATGCTGCGCTCGAGCGGCCAAACCAGGCGTCATTCGTCATATTAACAAGGACTTCGGCGCCTCTCCTGACAAATTCGCGCGCGAGATCCGGAAAAATATCCTCAAAACATACGAGGGTCGAGAATTTTACCTTCCTGATAAGTTTCCATTTTAATTTATAATTTTCGGTATTTCTCTCAATCGAAAACTTGAATACGGTGTAATTATTACCGGCGGTGAAATCCCCTATCGGCGACGGCGCGAAGTTCTCCACGAATGAAAAGATATCTTTTGCCGGCACGTATTCTCCGAAAGGAACAAGGTGGATCTTGTCGTACCTGTCCAAGAGCCTTCCGTCGTCGCCAAAAAGATAGGTGGAGTTGTAATAAGCCTCTTTGGGGCCCCTACCTTCTCTTGGCGCGCCCACGAGAAGCGGTGTTTTTATTTCCCGCGTCAGATTCCGAATTCGCTCAAACAGATCCCGTTCGGTCTCTAGAAAACCCGGCACGGATGTCTCGGGCCAGATCACCAGGTCAACTTTTTCCCGGGCGGCTTCTCTCGTCAGTTTTTCATATTTCGAGAGTATGTCTCCCCTGAAATTTACGTCCCATTTCTTCACTTGGGGTATATTTCCCTGGATGACAGCAACCCTTAATCCTTCCCCGGTAAATATATTTTTCAGCCTGTATGTCCCGTATGCGACCGATATATATACAATAAAAATAGCTACCGTCAAATACGCGAGCGAATAATTTTTTTTGCGTAAATTTTTTACCGTCAAAAATATACCGGCATTCACCATGACTATAAGAAAGCTGACGCCGTAAACGCCTGTTATGTCGGCAATCTGTATCACGGGCAGGGTATAACTCTGGGAATGAGCCAGAAGATTCCATCCAAAACCGGTCAGGAAACGCGAACGGGCAAGTTCGAGCGCCACCCATGTGGAGGGAATTGCAATAAGAGTAAAATAATGGCTCGTTGTGCGTTGTGCGTTTTGCGTTGTGCGTAAAAAATAACTACAAAGAGCGCCAAAAAATCCAAAATATAGAGCGAGATATAGCGCCACAATAATCATGCCTGGAAGGGTGACGTGTATAAGCCAATAGACGGTGCCTAAGAAAAATAAGAGACCGCAAAGATACGATAAGACGAAGGCCTTGAAAGGTTTCTGGTTATCGATTGCAAAAAACAGCGGGACAAGCGCAATCCAGGCGAGAAATTCATAATTAAAATTCGGAAAGGATAATACCAAAAACAGTGAGGATGTTAAAATAAGGAGAAGCTGAAAGCTGAAAGCTGAAAGCTGAAAGCTTTTTCTCATTTGCCGCAGCACTTTTTATATTTCTTACCGCTACCGCACGGACAGGGGTCATTCCTGCCAACCTTGGGCGTCTCCCTCTTATAAGTAGGGACGTGGTCTTCGGGCAGCTGCCCTTCGTAGTTATACGATGTTTCACCTTCGGAATCTTTCACCGGCACATCCTGGAACTGGCTCTTCTCCTCATGCAGAAGCTTTTGCCTGGATAGATCAAAGACCCTGACCTCTTTCTTCTCTTCTGGCGCCTTTATCTTGAAGAGATACTCTATCGTCTCTTCCTTGATCCTGTCTATCATATCCATAAACATCGCATAGCCTTCATGTTGATACTCTCCCAATGGATCACGTTGGCCGTAAGCTCTGAGGCCTATGCTTTCCGCATACGCCTTCTTCATTATCTCGAGGATAGAATCCTTTATATCCGGCCTTCTGGACTCCTCAAGATTCATATCTTTAGTCTTTATGCCGAGCCTCGATTCCAGATATTGCCTTAAGCCCTCAAAATCCCATGTGTCTACGCTCGCCTTTTCATTTAAATATGTGTCAAGAGCGTAATCGAGCACTTCTTCCATAACTTCATAAACATAATCCCGAAGGTCCTGGCCCAACAGGATCTTCCGCCTCTCGTCATATATAACTTCCCTTTGCCTGTTCATGAAGTTGTCGTATTCCAGAAGATGCTTTCTTATCTCAAAGTTATGCTGTTCAACCCTCTTCTGGGCCGTCTCTATGGCCTTCGTTATGAAAGGATGCTGAATATCCTGCCCTTCCTCCATCCCCATCCTTTCCATCACGCTCTTTATCCTGTCGGAACCGAATATCCTCATCAGGTCGTCTTCGAGCGACAGGTAGAACCGGCTCGAACC
>JAPLMI010000056.1 GCA_026387115.1 Candidatus Omnitrophota bacterium
TGTCGATAGGCTCGAGCTACGTCAATATAAACGCCGAGACGGCGTTTGAAAAGCTGGATGAGGTGATAGCGGCCGTCAAAAATGAAGGCGGTATCGTCGGCCTCCACTGCTGCGGCAACACGGACTGGGGGCTCGTCCTGAAAAGGGATATTGACATATTGAGCTTCGACGCTTATAATTTTACGAAAGAACTGCTCCTGTACGGTAACGAGCTGAAGAATTTTTTTAATAGAGGCGGAACGATCGCGTGGGGCATCGTCCCAAGCTCCGATGCGATCGATAAAGAGACGCCGAAGGGCCTTACGGAGAGGCTGAAAGCGGCCTTATCAGCCCTGGCCGAAAAAGGGATACCGAAAGACAGCGTTTCGTCGATCATCACCTCAAGTTGCGGGGTTGGAACTCTCGACGAGGACAGAGCCGCCAGGATATTTACGGCCACAAGCCGCTTGTCGGAGGACTTCCGGAAGTAGAAATATATGGATGAAAAATATATAATAACGCCCACGCCCGCTAAAAACTACATGGGGCTCGATGAGGAATATTCGAGTTTCAAGAAATCGAAGGCCGCCATAATGCAGGTTCCGTATGACAGGACAACGACCTATGTTCACGGCACCTTCAGGGGCCCTCAGGCGATAATCGACGCGTCCAGATACATGGAGCTTTTTGACGATGAGCTCAACCAGGAGACGTACAGAATAGGTATACATACGATGGAGCCGCTCGAAGTCGAAAAATTGTCATCGGAGGAGATGATCGAAAAGGTCCGCGCCTCGATAGCCGAGCTCTTAAAGTCGAATAAATTCCCGGTCCTTCTCGGCGGAGAGCATTCCGTCTCGATAGGCGCGGTCAAGGCCTTTAAGGACGCGTACCCGAACATTTCCGTTCTTCATCTGGACGCTCATTGCGACCTGAGAAACGAGTATTTCGGTTCGAAGCTCAATCACGGCTGTGTCGCGCGAAGAATATCCGAGATCTGCCCTCTTGTGCAGGTCGGGACGCGGAGCATGTCAAAAGAAGAGAAGGATTTTCTCGGCAGTCAGGCCAACGGTAAGGTTAAAATGATAAACGTATACGATATACTGGATAATCCTATGTGGAAGGACACCGTGACTAAAAACCTGAGCGAGAACGTTTACGTCTCCATAGACCTTGATGTTTTTGATATATCGCTCGTCCCGGCAGTCGGGACTCCCGAGCCCGGCGGGATCGGATGGTATGAGACGCTCGACCTTTTGAGGGATGTGTCGAAGGATAAAAAAATAGTCGGATTTGACGTCGTCGAACTTTGCCCCATCCAGGGACAGGCCGCATCCGACTTTCTGGCAGCCAAGCTTATTTATCGCCTGTTAGGATATGTGTTTACGGGTAAGAAATAATAAATTGTGAGGAATTAAAATGCTCCTGGTTTCGCGTAAAAATTTGTTGGTCCCGAAGAAGATCTTCTTTACTAAAGGCGTCGGCACGCACAAGGCCGAGCTCCGAAGTTTTGAGCTTGCGCTTCGCGACGCCGGCATCGAGAAGTGTAATCTCGTCAAGGTATCGAGCATATTTCCGCCGGAGTGCAAAGTCATATCCCGGAATGAAGGCTTAAGAGAGCTATATGCCGGAATGATGACGTTCACGGTAATATCCAGATGTTTCGCCAACGAGCCGCACCGCCTTATCGCCGCGAGCATCGGCTGCGCGGTCCCGGCCGACCCTAACGCGCACGGATATCTCAGCGAACAACATGCCATCGGCCAGAACGACAAGATCGCCGGTGACCACGCCGAAGATCTCGCGGTGGAAAAGATGGCCTCC
>JAPLMI010000119.1 GCA_026387115.1 Candidatus Omnitrophota bacterium
AGAGATAACATGGGTTTACGGGGCATGGGCCCTCATCGAAACGTTAAAGCTGATAAAAAATTTCAAACGCCGAAACGCCTTCAGTGTTTTTATGAAGCTGCGCAATGCGCGCCTGTAGCTCAGATGGATAGAGTAGGTGGCTTCGAACCACTTGGTCGCAAGTTCGAATCTTGCCAGGCGCGCCAGTCTGAAGAGATTATTGAAACCGTTTTTCCGCTTGACTAAGAACAGGGTAGCGGATAGACTTAAGATGAAAAAGGAGGTATCGGAAGATGGAAGGAAATGATTTGCTGGTTGCAAACCCCATGATCGTTTTAAGAGAGGAGTTCGATGACTGGGCGCTGCTTTTTGATCCCGATACAAGCGAGGTCTTTACCGTCGATCCGGTATCGGTATTCATCTGGAAGCGGCTTGACGGTAAACATACAAAAGAAGATATCGTGAAGGATCTGCGCGAGCGCTGCGACGGCGTGCCGAAAGACGCGGCAACTCATGTCGGTAATTTCATGGAGGATCTTGTGAAGCGCGGCCTTGCGGGACACGAACTGAAGGCGGATTGATATCATGATGAAACTGATGGCTACGCCGAAAAGCATGGATCTTGACATAACCACGCGGTGTAACCTGAGGTGCGCGTATTGCAGCCATTTTGAAAGCACGGGTGATGTGAAAGAAGACCTCGCGCTTCAGGAATGGCTGAATTTTTTTGAGGAATTGAATGACTGCGCGGTTACAACCGTCACGATCTGCGGGGGAGAGCCCTTCTATCGCGGGGACCTGAAAGATATCATAGGCGGCATCGTCAGAAATCGGATGCGGTTTTCAATACTTTCTAACGGAACTCTCATAACCCAAGAGATGGCATCGTTTCTGGCCTCGACGAGGCGCTGCGACAGCGTGCAGGTTTCGTTAGACGGATCGATGCCCGTGACGCACGACTCGGCAAGGGGCGAGGGGAGCTTTGTCAAGGCGATAGAGGGAATAAAGAATCTTCAAAAACGCGGCGTACAAGTTACGGTCCGCGTCACGATACATAAAAAGAATGTGAGAGATTTGGAAAATATCGCGCGGCTTCTTCTGGAAGATATAGGCCTCAAAGGCTTTTCGACAAATTCCGCATCCCAGCTCGGGCTCTGCCGGAAAAATACCGAAGACCTGAGCCTCGGCATAGAGGAGCAGGTGCTCGCGATGGACACACTTCTCAAATTAAACAAAAGATATGATAACAGGATAAGCGCCTCAGCCGGCCCGCTTGCCAACGCGAAGGCCTGGATAGCGATGGAGACGGCTCGTTGTGAAGGTAAAGACGGTATTCCGGGCAGAGGATACCTTGTCAGCTGCGGCGGCGTCTTAAGTAAACTCGGCGTTCGCGCCGACGGCGTAATTGTGCCCTGCTGTCAGATGAGCCATATAGAATTAGGCCGTATCAATAAGGATAACCTGAGGGATATCTGGCATAATCACCCCGAGCTTAAAAAAATGAGAGAGCGCCGCGATATCTCTTTAAGCGAATTCGATTTTTGCAAAGGATGCGTTTATTTGAAATACTGCGCGGGCGGGTGCCCCGCTCTTTCATACACGATAGCGGGAGACGCCTACAGGCCGAGCCCGGACGCCTGTTTAAGGCGGTTTCTGAAAGAAGGCGGCAGGCTCCCGGCTGAGGCGCTTCCTGTATGATGCCGTATAAACTGAACCAGATCTATTTTTATCTCACTGAAGGCTGCAACCTCTCGTGCCGCCATTGCTGGATAAACCCGAAATACCAGGATAAAGATACCTCATACCCGAGCCTTTCATTCGGTGATTTTAAATCTATAATAGACCAGGCAAAGCCTCTCGGCCTTACCGGTGTAAAGCTTACGGGCGGGGAACCCCTGATACACCCCCAGATAGAGAGGATACTTGAATACATCCGTCAGGAAGGCCTGCGCCTTACGGTTGAGACGAACGGTGTCGCCTGTACGCCCGGGCTGGCCAGGGCCATATCCCTATGTAAGAATCCGTTTGTATCCGTAAGCATCGACTCCACTGAAGATGAGCTTCACGACTTCATACGGGGCCTAAAGGGCGCTCTTCTGAAAGCAAAAGCGGGCGCGCGAAATCTGGTCAATGCCGGACTGAAACCGCAGATAATCATGGCCGTTATGCGCTGCAATAAAGACGGTTTGAGGGATGTCGCGCGATTTGCCGAATCTATCGGCGCGGGTTCAGTGAAGTTCAATATAGTCCAGCCGACGGCGCGCGGCGAGGAGATGGACAAAAAAGGCGAGACGCTTTCCCTTGAAGAGCTTATTGACCTCGGCGCATGGATAGAGAAGACGCTATCTAAAGAGACAAAGATACGTATCTACCACAGCCACCCGATGGCGTTCCGTCCGCTCGGAAGGATGTTCGCTGAAAACGGTTCGTGCGGTGTCTGCGCCATATTGAATATCATCGGCGTCCTCGGCAACGGCTCGTACGCCCTCTGCGGTATCGGCGAGAGCGTGCCGGAGCTCGTCTTCGGCCATGTCTCGCGCGACAGGCTCGCGGATGTGTGGAAGGATACGCCCATTCTGAATGAGCTTCGAGAAGGGCTCCCAAAGCGCCTCAAGGGCATATGCGCCGAGTGCGTATTGAAGAACCGCTGTCTCGGTCACTGTGTTGCGCAGAACTATTATAAAGATAAGGAGTTGTGGGCGCCTTACTGGTATTGCGATAAAGCTTATAAAAAAGGGCTCTTTCCGATTAACAGGTTATTGCAAAAGGAGGTATTTGCATGACTGAAAAATTAAAGTGGCAGATCCCGAAGCTTGTGAGTTTAGATGCGCAGGAAGCGCGCGGCGCAGATTGCACGGATGGTTCGAGTGCGTCTGCTCTCTGCGACGCAGGCACCTCTGCTAAGACTCAATGCTCCACAGGCACCGGGGGGCCAGCTTAAGCCTGCCGGATCAAATGGCCACAACGATCCAGGATCGAAATCGCATGTATAGCTTAAGATTAGGAAATGAGCAGAGCTGGTTATTACAAGCCGATAAAGAATTCCAGCCATGGCTTAGAAAATTTGCCGCGGTTATGCGGTTAAAACCTTCAGAGCCGAACGGCCATCCGAAGATAGTCTTTACCCACGTCAATTCAATTGATGGCGCAGGCCGGGATTCGCAGAATCTTATAGCTATGAGGATCGGGTCCAATCCGCGAACAAAGGACATTATTTGCGGAATCGGAGAAGAGGCAGGCCATGAATTTGATATTATCAGGATGTGGCATTCGCTTAATCCGGTATATCATAAAGCGCTTGCCGCGCGAGGGCTCCCCCTGCATGCCGCCCTGATAGAAAAAAACGGTAAGGGCATATTGCTGGCAGGGCCGGGCGATACGGGAAAGTCAACCTGCTGCCGCCGCGTTCCGCCGCCGTGGAAGGCGCTGTGTGACGATGAATCGCTTGTGGTGCTGAATAAGCGAAGAAGGTATCTCGTCCATCCTTTTCCAACGTGGAGCGACCGTCTCTATAAAAGATCACAAAAGACCTGGGATGTCGAGAGTCACCTCCCTCTTCTAGCCGTTTTTTTCCTAAAGCAGGCAAAGGCTGACAAAGCCATCCGCCTGGGCCAGGCCAGGGCCGCGGCATTGATTAACGAATCAGCCGCGCAGATACTCTCCCGAAGCTTGAGGGGCCTCGACGCTCGTAAAGAGAAACGGCTCAGGCTATCAGTCTTTGACAATGCCTGCCGCCTCGCCAAAACCATTCCGGCGTATACGCTTAATTTCACCCGTAACGGCAGGTTCTGGGACAGTATAGAGGAGAAGATCGGGAATGCGTGAGGCAAATTCGGGATCGTTGTATTACAAGGGCCAAAGCATGCATCCTACTTTCAAGGTCTCCGATATCCTGCGGGCAGCGCCTTATAACGGGGAAAAAATCCGCCGTGGAGATGTGGTCATCTTTAATTCTCCGAAAGATCGCGGAAAGGTTGTTCACCGGGTTGTTTTTGTGAACGCCGACGGAATAAGGACTCGCGGAGACAACAGTGGTAAAGCCGACCCATGGATCTTGAAGGATGCCGATATCCTGGGCCGGGTGGTTTCTGTCAACAGGCAAAACGGGACATTTAAGGTCTATGGGGGGCCGATAGGTCTTTTGCGCGTTAACCTCCTTAAAATTAAGAGCGTATTAAAGAAAGGCGCCTACCGCGTTTTAGAACCTTCATACCGTCGGCTTTCCAAAAAAGGCATCTTTAACCAGCGGCTGCCTTATGGAAAAGGGGTGCGGATTTTGATCTTCGACCGGCCTGCCGGGAAAGAGATGCAGGTGCTGGTAAAAGATCAGTTAGTGGCGCGAAAGAATTTTGTAAACAAAAGAGGCTATGTAAAATGGCCTTTTCGGCCGCTTATCAACGATATTTTTGAGCGCAACTTCCCTTAATAAAGCCCTCCTAACAGTATTCAGGTTCATATTAATAAGTAATAAGTAGACGTCCTATTTAGGTACACTCGCCTGCATTAAGCTTTCCAAACTATTTTAAAATTTTTGCAATAATTTTCCCTTTTTTAGCGTCTTTATATATAGGGGACAAAACCATAAAAAAGACTTGACAAAGTAATACAATTGTATATACTATATGAAAGAGATAGGGTGGAATAAGGTAAAGAGCGAACGGCTTAAAAGAGAGACGCAAAGTATAATGCTTTTCAAATATAGAGGGTATATTTGGGTAGTACCGTATGTGGAAACCGAAGACCATAAGTTCTTAAAAACATTGTATCCGAGTAGGAAATATACGAAGCTTTACAAGAAGGGAGCTCTATAATGAGAAGGATTAAACTAACCAAATACGAAAAGGATATAGAAGACAGGTTGCTTAGGGGCGAATATGTCGATGGGTCAAAAGAAGAATATGAGGAGATCGCCGCAGCGATAGCCGCTCACAGGAAAGACGCCGTATTGAATATACGCATCAATAGCTATGACCTGAAGAGCCTTAAGGAAAAGGCCCGTAAACTCGGCGTCAAATACCAGACATTCATTTCCGAGATCCTCCATCGCGCCGCACGGGCATAGCCTTTTTAGCGCGCCTATATATAAAGACGCTTTCCGAACCAGTCTGGAAAGCGTCTTTTTTATTGAATAGGATTGGCGGGTAAAGTATAATAAACGCCTGTGCGAGGGTGGCGGAATTGGCAGACGCGCTAGCCTTAGGAGCTAGTGGGTTATCCCTTGGGGGTTCAACTCCCCCCCCTCGCACCATTCTTGCTTTAATAATAGTATTTTGATATAATTATTGGCCTAAGAAAATTCTCCTTATAAGGGATAAAAAGAGGTTATAAGGGTAAATAAGGGGCAACGCCCGCATAGCTCAATTGGCAGAGCAGGACAAATTGTAACTATCTTATGAAACGATGGGAGAAAAAGGAATTAGTTAGAGGTCTGCGGTCTCGAGGACTAAGTTATAAAGAGATCGGGCAGAAAACGCCATTTCCTATTTCAAAAAGCACAATTAGCGATTGGTGTAAAGATATAGAGCTAACTTTTGAACAAAAAGAAAGACTGGCTAAACTTTTTAAGAATGGAAGCTACGCGGGAAGCTTGCGCGGTTCAAAAACAAATCAGATAAAAAGAGAAAAAGAAATCAGGGAAATCAAAGAAAAGGCAAGTTTAGAAATTTCTTCTTTGACTGAAAACGAATTCAAATTAGCGGGTGCGATGCTTTATTGGGCGGAGGGTGCGAAATCTCGATATGTAGATGTTGCTAATTCCGACCCTTTGTTAATCAGATTTATGGTCGGTTGGTTAAGAAGTATCTGTAAAGTTTCAGGAGAAAAATTCAGGGCAAGTTTACATTTACATTCGGGACAGAACGAGGAAACAATAAAAAAATATTGGTCGGAAATTACCGGCATTCCTATTGAGCGATTCGGGAAAAGTTATATTAAACGAGAAGGAAGTGGTTATAGAAAAAACAGATTGTACAACGGAACTATTAAAATTCGTGTTTGTGATAGAAACCTACTCCATAAGATTCTCGGTTGGATTGAAGGGGTGGTTAAAAAAGGGCCGCTAGCTCATCCGGTAGAGCACTTGCCTCTTAAGCAAGGTGTGGCAGGTTCGAGTCCTTCGCGGCTCACCATTTTTTGTAGTTGAGGGAAAATTTCGCGACGCGGCGGTAATTCAGTGGTAGAATGCGACCTTGCCAAGGTCGATGTCGTGGGTTCGAAACCCATCCGCCGCTCCAAATTTTACGAAGTAAAATTTGATCCTGAAGCTGCGACGAAAAGGAGCAGCTGAAGGACCTTTGACAGGCGGTGGAGGTAAAGATACTTCGGCAGCTAAAATGCTCGCTAATCGCTCGCATTTTTAACGCTACCTCAGTTTCGAATTCGCTTCGCGAATTCGAAACCCATCCGCCGCTCCAATTTTGCCTTCGGCAAAATTTCATAGGGGAAAACGTAGTTTTCCCCTAATGACGTTCGCTCGCAAAAGGAGGATAAGCTAAGTTTGCTCGCTCACTGTTACCCCTTTCCTTAAAGAAAAGGCAAGTAGTGAGACGATTTAATCTATATTTAAGAGAAGGGGAATATTTCCCCTTCTCTTAAAATCTTTACCTCTTTACATATGTGTCACTTCGTGACCTTATATAAAGGAGTTTAACGAAAGTTACCTCGGATTAATATTTTTATCAGACGCTAGCAACAAAAGGAGGAGTATCCCACATGAAGATCATGGAATTTTTGAGCAAGAAGGCGGTTACGATGAATCTGAAATCGGACGACAAGGAAGGCGTGATAAGAGAGCTTGTCGATCTCCTGGCCAAAGCGGATGAGATAAAAGGCAAAGATGAGCTCGTGAAGGCGCTCATGACGAGAGAATCGCTCGGTTCGACGGGCATAGGCCAGGGCATAGGGATACCTCACGCAAAGTCAGCGAACGCGAAAAACCTTGTAGCCGCGTTCGGGTTGTCGCAGAAAGGCGTTAACTTCGATTCGCTTGACGGAGAGCCGGTTTACATATTTTTCCTTCTGATAGCTCCGGAGGAATCCGCAGGGCCCCATCTCAAAGCGCTCGCCAGGATATCGAGGATGCTGAAGGACAAATTTTTCAGGGAGATGCTTAGGAAAGCGAAAGACGAGAAAGAGATTTTGCGGATCATTCAAGAAGAAGACTCCAAGAAATATTAATTAAATAATGAAGATATTAAAAGCGTTCAAATGGCTTTACCCCGGTATGTGGGTGAAACGCTGGATACTTCTCACGGCATTCGGCATTATCATGATATCTATGGGGTTCGTGATGGTGCTTCTGGAGCCGAACCCTAAGAATAAGATTTACGCCAGCATAGTAATAATAACAGGAATACTCGCCGTTGTCACCGGCATAAAGAGGATAATAAAATCATTGTTGACCGTATTCCTGCCGCAGAGCGAGGACGAGCTTGTAGATAAAGTGTATAAGAAGAGGGTGCTTGAAAGGGGGCCGCGGATCGTCGTGATAGGCGGTGGGACCGGCCTTTCGACCCTTTTACACGGCCTCAAGGAATATACGAGCAACATCACCGCTATCGTCACGGTTGCCGATGACGGCGGCTCCAGCGGCAGGTTAAGGAAAGAGTTCGATGTTCCGCCGCCCGGCGATATACGCAACTGCCTTGTCGCGCTCGCGGACGCGGAACCGCTTGTCGGGAAACTCTTTCAGTTCAGGTTCGAGGAGGGAACGGAATTTGCCGGGCACAACTTCGGCAATATTTTCATAACCGCGCTCTCCAAGGTAACGGGCGATTTTGACGCGGCTATAAAAGAGTCGAGCAAGGTACTCGCCATAAGAGGGAGGGTGCTGCCCTCAACGCTCGACAAGGTCAGCCTTGTGGCGGAACATGCCGACGGCAGCGAGACGGCCGGGGAGAGCCAGATACCGAAAGCCTCAAGTCCGATAAAGAAGATACGTTTGAGGCCGGTGAACTGCAGGCCTACGGATGAGGCCGTGGACGCCATAAGAAGGGCGGACCTGATCGTCCTCGGGCCGGGGAGCCTGTATACCAGCATAATGCCGAATCTTCTGGTCGGCAGGATCTATCAGGAGATAATAAATTCAAGGGCGGTCAAGGCGTATGTCTGCAACGTGATGACCCAGAAAGGCGAAAGCGACGATTATAAGGCGAGCGATCACCTTAAGGCTATAATAGGGCATACGGCGCCGGGGCTCATCAATTACTGCATCGTAAATACCGCCAAGATCAAAGAGGATATGCTGAACAAATATAAGGCGGAAGATTCTTATCCCGTGGTTCCGGATACGGAGAACCTGAAGAAGATGAAATGCAAGGTCATCGAGGCTCACATAATAAATACTCAGGGCTACGTCAGGCACGATCCGGATAAACTTGCGAAGATACTGGTAGATCTGGTCACAAGCCTTAAGAAGGCCAGAAACTGAAATCACTCGAACATGACAGTGGAAAAGACGATCACGATAAAAAATAAACAGGGGCTGCATGCCAGGCCCGCGGCGCTATTTGTGCAGATAGCCAATAAATTTAATTCCGAGATCACCGTCTCCAAAGGAAGGCAGAAGGTGAACGGCAAGTCTATCATGGGTATAATGATGCTGGAGGCGGGAGTGGGCTCAAAGGTCACCATAACGGCGGTGGGCGAGGACGCTGAAAAGGCCGCATCCGACCTGACCGCTATCCTGTCAAACGAGGATATGGATAATTTCTTGATGTAACCCCGAAAGGACGTGACTATGACGAAGAAAAAAGAGATCCTGCTGAAAGGAATTCCGGCTTCACCCGGCATAACCATAGGCAAAGCGTTTCTTTTCGGAAGGGAGCAGTACGCGATCCCAAGGCGCGGCATAAAGGATGAGCATATACAAAGCGAGATAAGGCGGTTGAAGGAAGCGCTTGTCCAGACGAAGAACGAGATACTCGAGATAAAGAAGCATATATCGGAAGAGATGGGAGCGGAGCACGGCCAGATCTTCAGCGCGCACCTCCTCGTCCTCGACGACAGCATGCTGATAGAGGAGGTCATTGCCCGGCTCAAGAAAGACAGGCTCGCCATCGAGTATATATTCCAGGACGTCCTGCGGCGCTATATCAAGGTCTTCTCCGAGATGGATGACGAATATCTCAAGGAGCGTATAAGCGACATCAACGATGTCGGCAGGAGGCTCCT
>JAPLMI010000198.1 GCA_026387115.1 Candidatus Omnitrophota bacterium
TTGCCGCAGATCGAACAGGTCCTGAAGCGTATCCCGAGCCAAAGACAGACTATGTTATTCTCGGCAACCATACCCAAAGAGATCATCACTATAGCGGCCGCGTATATGAAACTGCCCGTTCATATTGAGGTCGCGCCATCCGGCACGACCGCAGAGCGTATTGTTCAGGAATTATTCATTGTAAAAAAAGACGCCAAGAGACAGCTTCTCGGCAAACTGCTTGCCCAGTACCAGGGGTCGGTGCTCCTTTTTTCCCGCACCAAGATCGGCGCGGTGAAGATCACGCGTTTTCTTAAAATGGGCGGGCACAGAGCCGCGGAAATCCATTCGAACCGGTCCTTGCCCCAGCGCAGGGAAGCGCTCGAAGGTTTTAAATCCGGCAAATACAGGGTGCTTGTCGCGACCGATATCGCGGCCAGAGGCATTGACGTTACCGGCATAGAGCTTGTCATTAACTATGACCTGCCCGAAGACAGCGAGAATTACGTGCACCGTATCGGCCGCACGGGACGCGCCGGGCACGAGGGGCGCGCCATCTCTTTCGCGACGCCCGACCAGGAATTCGATGTCCGCAGTATCGAAAAACTGATCAAGACGGCGCTGCCCGTTTCAGAACACCCGGAACTTCCGCGGGAGACCTTCTCGGGGAAACCGGCACAGCCCGCGGGACATTACAGGCAGGGCGCCTCACAGCACAGGCGTCATTTCGGCCCTTCCGCTCACCACCACAGGCCATACAGGCCGCGCTGACAAGGCCTCGGCCCGCGCCTATTCTTTCCCCTTCGATTTATTTGCAAATCACCGGAAGATAGTGTATACTTCCTAATATAATAAGCGCGGCAGTTTAGTTATAACTAAATTAAACAACTTATTACATTTATGGAAAGATACAATTCTTTACAGTTGCGGGAAGTTTTTCATATAGAATTCCTGAGACGGCTCGGACGGGTGATAAAGGCCCAAGACTATGCCGTCAAGGGCGGCGTGGCCTTACGATTCTTCTTTAAGAGTTTCCGCTATTCCGAAGACATGGATCTTGACGCGCGCCTCATCAGCTGTTTCAAGCTTAAAGAGGCCGTTATAAAGATACTTGACGATAACGCGTTCCGGGACACCTTGAAGCCGTTCGGGATCACGGGGATAATACCGCCGAATATCTCCAGGGCAAAACAGACAGAAACGACCCAGCGCTTCAAGATCCATCTCGTTTCGTCTTCGGGCGAAGATCTCTTCACCAAGATCGAATTTTCCCGCAGGGGCCTGGCGGGGAATGTCATCGCCGGGACGATCGACGACGCCATTTTACGGTCATACAAGCTGGCGCCTTTGCTGGTGCCGCATTATGACAGTTATTCCGCCATCGCGCAGAAGCTTCAGGCCCTTGCCGGGCGTAAGGCTGTTCAGGCGAGGGATATCTTCGACCTCTATATACTCAGTTCCCAATATACCGCAGGCGATAAAGGCCCTGACAGCATCGAGACGGCTACGCTCTCGCGGGCGTATGATCGTATTTTCGAAGTTGAGTTCGAGCAGTTCAGGGACACCGTCGTCTCGTATCTCTCGTCTGAAGACCAGGCGCTATATAACAAACCGGAGTCGTGGGCGGAGGTGCGGCTTAAGGCAGCCAATTTCATAGAAGAGGTGCGGAAAAAACATGCGTAGAATATCGGCTATTTCCGCTATAAAGAAATTCGCTAAACAGATATTCACTACGCGCGAACTGTCTCTGGCGTCGGGGAAGTCGCTTTCGGCCGTGAGCCAGTCTCTCGACAATCTGTCAAAGGAAGGGGTAGTCTTCAAGATCTGCAGGGGCGTGTGGGCCCAGGAAGACGCCGGAGCCGTGAGCCCCTACGCCGTGATACCGTACCTATTTCCGAACCACCGCGCCTATGTATCGTTCATAAGCGCGCTTCACCTTCACGGTATTATAGAGCAGATCCCGCAGGTGACGACGCTCGCCTCGACGGCCCATGGCAGGGTTATCCGCACGAACATCGGTGTTTTTCACGCGCACCGCATAACTCCTTCGTTCTTCGCCGGTTTCGGATGGTATAAAGGAAGCGGAAGCTTTCTGATCGCCGAGCCGGAAAAGGCTCTTGTCGACAGCCTGTACCTTTCAGCCTACAAGAAGAACCGGTTCGGCCGTTTTCCCGAACTGCGTTTCCCGGCCTCATTCAGTTTTAAAAAGGTAAGGGAGTGGGCGGATAAGATCCCGAGCCAGAAGGCGCGCGTATACGTAAATAAAAAGCTGAAAAACATCCTGATGATTATGGTCCTGGCGCTGGTGATCCCCGCGGCGGGTCTTTTTTGCGAAGAGGTTCAACTCCAGAATGTCAGGCCCCTCTCTTTGAAAGACGCCATCAATATCGCCTTCCTGAACAACAAGACGATCCAGATCCAGGAAGAACAGGTTGAGTACGCCAAGGCCAATATACTAGACGCGCAGAGCAAATTCCTTCCGGTGATCGACACCGGCTTTTACTACACATATAACGACACCATTCTCGATTCGAAAGCGCTGCCAAATCACAGGAAAGACACCCGCATATATACCGGATACAAAAATGATAACGTTTTTAATGTGGCATTGGTGGAGAACATATTCAACGGCGGGGCGGATATCGCCAACTACAGACAGGCGAGGCTCGGTTTCAAAGTCCAGCAGGAGACCCTGCGCGCCAGGAAGCTCGACGTGGAGTTCGAGGCGAAGAGGCTCTATTACGGGCTGCTCCTGGCTTACGAGACCGAGCGCATCGCCAGGGAACTCCTTTTTCAGGCAAAGGCGCATTACGACAACGTGAAGAGTAAATACGACCAGGGAACGGCCTCGAAGTTCGACGTCCTCCAGTCGAGCGTCCAGGTCTCAAAGATCGAGCCGGAAGTTGTAAGGGCCGGCAACGCCGTCGATATCATTACCGCGGACCTGAAGAAATTACTCTTCCTGAAACTGAGCGAAGAGATAAGTCTCACCGGCCGTTTCGGATATTCGCTCATACCCATAAAGGAAGACGAATACCTTAAAGAGGCGTATGCGGGAAGCCCGCAGATGGTCCTGAAACTGCTCGGCATAGATATAAATAAGTGGGCGATAGAATACGCGAAGAGCGGCTGGTACCCGCAGGTGAGCGCGACCGCCGGTTACAGCTACAGGTCGGATGACGTGGCCGGCATGTTCAACCCGAAGCACGATACCTGGAATATAGGGATACAGACGAGCGTGGCAATCTTCGACGGTTTTTCCACAAAGGCGAAGGTCGACGAGGCGAAGGCCAAGTATGCCCAGACGATATATGAGAAAGAGGATTATGTGGAGAGCCTCGCGGTCGATGTGAAGAAGGCCTGCCTTGACCTGAAAGAGGCGGTCACTATCATCAAATCGCAGGAAGACTCTATCGTTGAGGCGGGAGAGGCGCTGCGCATTTCGGAAGTCGGATATGATAACGGCGTTGTGGATAACCTGAATGTCCTCGACTCGCAGGTATCTTTGAGCACAGTGGAGAAGAATCTCGTGCAGGCGATCTATGATTACCTGATGGCGAAGGCCCAGCTCGACAGGTTGAGAGGCATGTTCTATACGGAGGAGAAGACATGAAACCTCGCATAAGCCCGACATTAAACTTAGAGAGGTTCCATGTGCAATTGATTAGGAGGGTTGGCACATGAAAATCGATATTAAGAAGATCAAAGTCAATAAGATCGCGGTGATCGCCGTTGTGGCCGCCGTGGCGTTCCTATCAGCCGGAATTTACCTCGTAAAGAAGGCCGATGAGGGCAAGGTCATCAAGGTCTCGGGCAACATAGAAGGGTATGATGTGCGGATATCCTTCAGGGTCGAAGGCAAAATCGAGGAGCTTCTCGTCGACGAGGGCTATGAGTTGAAAGTGGGCCAGCTCGTAGCGCGGCTCAATACCGACGAGCTCTCCAAGGTCAAGGCCGAGGCCGCGGCGGCGCTGAGGCTTGCCGAATTTCAGTTACAGTTGGATGAGATCGACTACGTCAGGGCCGAGAACCTTTTCAAGGCGGGCGCCATCTCCGCCCAGCAGAGGGACAAGTCCAGGACGAAGCGCGATACCGAAAAATCGAACGTGGAGAAATTGAGCGCCCAGCTGGAACTGGCGGACACCCGGCTCGGATTCGCGGAACTTCTATCACCGCTTAACGGCTACGTCCTTGTCAGGAGCGCCGAACAGGGCGAGGTCGTCCAGATAGGCGCGCCGGTATTTACGGCGGTGGACCTGGGCAACATCTGGGTGACGGCGTATATCGACGAAAAAGACCTGGGCCGCGTCAAGCTCAATCAGGAAGCATACGTGAAAACGGACAGTTACCCCAATAAAAAATATAAAGGATGGGTCTCGTTCATATCCTCCCAGACAGAATTCACCCCCAAATATATCCAGACCACCGAAGAGAGAGTAAAATATGTGTATAGGATCAAAGTCAGGGCCGATAACTCGAGCCTCGACTTAAAGCCGGGCATGCCGGCCGACGCCTATATCATGGTGAAATAGCCGATGGTCACTATCAAGACCGAAAACCTCACCCGTAAATTCGGGACACTTACCGCCCTCGACCGCCTGAATCTCGAAGTCGAAGAGGGTGAGATCTTCGGCCTCGTCGGCCCGGACGGCGCCGGAAAATCGACCACCATGCGCCTCCTGACCGGCATCATGGATCCGACCGAAGGCCAGGCGTGGGTTTACAACAAGCATACCGTAAAAGAGGCCGAGGCCTTAAAAGAAGAGATCGCCTACATGTCCCAGCGTTTCGGCCTTTACGAAGAATTGAGCGTTGAGGAAAATATCAATTTCTACGCCGATGTTTACGGCGTCGCCAAAGAGAAGCGCGCGGAGTCCATTGAGCGCCTCCTCGGTTTTTCGGGGCTGCTGCCGTTTAAACAGCGTCACGCCGGCAAGCTCTCCGGCGGGATGAAGCAAAAGCTGGGGCTTGCCTGCGCGCTCATCCATACGCCGCGCGTCCTTTTCCTCGACGAACCCACCAATGGCGTCGATCCGGTATCAAGAAGGGATTTCTGGAATATACTTTACGACCTCCTTAAAGAGAAGGTCACGATATTCTGCTCCACCTGCTA
>JAPLMI010000006.1 GCA_026387115.1 Candidatus Omnitrophota bacterium
TTGATACTGAGGCGGCGTTAAACAATCCGACGAATAGGAGGATTGTAGCCGCCGAAGTACCTAATCATCTTATTTATTTTACCACTTTAAGGCCGGTAATGCAATCGACGCGAAATTGTCTTTCCGCGTTCTTCAGATGGCAGTGCGCGACGAGGTATGATCTATCATAGCCTTTCTGGATTTCTTTCGGCGTCACGACGCGACTTGTAACGGTATTGGTCCACGCCGACTTGTAGGTTATATTCAGCTTCTTCTGTTGGCGGATAGCCTCTTCTATCACCGCCAATTTATAATCCTTCACTTTCCTGATAGGCGCCCTGTTTTTCGTTTTTACGTATGCGATCTCCTCGACCGTCTCGATGCCTTCCCGGGAAAGCAGGTCCAGCTCCTTCTCGAAGACCTTCCAGGCCATAGTCGCGTCGGACATGGCCCTGTGTTCCCGGGATACCTTGACGCCAAGCGACTCTGAAACATGGCCGAGATTATATCTGGCAAGGCCGTTGAAAAGCCTTCTTGCGAGGCGGAGGGCATCGATCACGAAATAGTCGCGGATGATATCCTTGTCTTCGCCTAAGGATGATTCAAGGAATCCGAGGTCGAAACCGGCGTTGTAGGCTACGAGCACGGTCCCTTCGATAAATTTAAGAAATTGCGGAAGGATCTTTTCGATCGTTGGTTTTCCCAAAACCATCCCGTCGGTTATTCCATTGACAGAGAAGGCCCCTTGCGATATCGGCCTTTCAGGGTCTATGAGGGAATGGAACCGGGCGGGCTTCCCGCTGCCGGGCGAGATTTTGATGGCGGCTATTTCGCATATTCTATCGCCGGAGTAAGGATATAGCCCGGTCGTTTCGACGTCGAATATCGTGAAATGGGCTTCGTCAAGCCTCATCGTTTGGCCGCCTCGGTTACCAGCTTTCTTACAGAGCGCGCTATCTTTCTAAGATATTTTTTGTCGAGCCAGTCTTTCTTGAAGATGCTCGAGCCGAACGCGACCGCCGAAGCGCCGCCGGCGAAATACGATTTTACGTTGCCGGCGGTGACGCCGCCGCACGCCATGAGCCCTATATTGTTAAACGGGCCTTTAAGCTCGTTAAAATATGACGGCCCGAAGAAACCCGCGGGAAACACTTTTACCATCGTCGCGCCGGCACTCCATGCCCTGTAAATTTCTGTCGGCGTCAAGGCGCCCGGAAATACCGGAATGACGTTCTTTTCGCAATAATCCATCACCTCATCTATCAGGACCGGCGTCACTATGAACGTCGCGCCTGAATCGAGGCTCCTTTTCAGCAATTCCAGATCCAAGACGGTTCCCGCGCCTATCATCAGCCTGCCGCGAGCAGCTTTTACCGCTTTACGGATAACTTTATCCGCATCTTTAGTATTCATCGCTATTTCTATCGTGGTAAGGCCTGCGGAGATGACGGTTTCGACAAGGGGTTCGATCAGATCTATAGGCGTGCCTCTTAGTATGCCCATGACGGGCATCTTTTTAAATTTTACTATATCCATAATTAATCGAGGTCGGTTCCCGCAAGGCTTTCGTAAAACTCGCGGTAATTTTCTTTTTTATTGCTGTTGCGGAGCTCCATAGCGGCCTTCGGATGTTCGTCCAGGATCCCTGTTATCATATAAGGTATAATATACCCCCACTCCATCTTTTCTCTGAGCGGTATGAATTCCCTCGATATCAGGTCCAATATAGGACGGATGTCAAATTTTGGATTCTTCAGGAATCCGATCAGAAGCTCTAATGGGCAGTTTCCGGCAGCCCTGCCGAGGCCGTAGACCGTGCCGTCTACAAAGTTGGCATCGTGAATGATCGCCTCGATCGTATTTCCGAAGGCAAGCTGCTGGTTGTTGTGGGCATGTATCCCCACTTCCTTCGTTTTTAATATATTTTTCGCCTTTTTTATAAGGAATTCTGTCGTCTCCTGATATAGCGCGCCGAAGCTGTCGACTATATAGACTACGAGGGCGTTTGACTCCTCTTCAAGCTGGTGTAGTGCTTCGTTAAGTTCGTTATCGAGCGCCCTCGATATTGCCATTATGTTCACTGTAGTCTCGTACCCCTTCTCGGCGAAATGATTGACC
>JAPLMI010000048.1 GCA_026387115.1 Candidatus Omnitrophota bacterium
CTTCGACCACTGGGTATTGAAGAACAGAAAATCACTGATAGTTGAGGACGTGACGATGGATTTCAGGTTTTCGACCGGGGATATCGAAGCGTCAAATGATACATTCAGGTCATTGATAGAGACTCCTCTCGTGGTGGAAGATAAGGTCATAGGGATTCTCAGAATGGATTCCCTCGAAGCGCTCAGGTACTCGCAGGACGACTTGAGGCTTCTGGATATAATAGCAAATTTAAGCGCCGTAACGATACAGAATGCAAGACTATATTCGAGGACGGAAGAGCTTTCCCGGAAAGACGGCGTGACCGGGCTCGTCGTCCGCAGGTATTTCCTGGAGCGTTTCGAGGAGGAAGTCGAGAGGGCAGCCATCAATAAAGGGATGTTGTCGGTCCTTATCCTCGACATAGACCATTTCAAGAACTACAACGATAAGTACGGCCACGCGGCGGGGGACCTGGTGCTGCGCCATCTGGCGAAGACGCTCGGTTCGCTGATACGGGAGGGCGACATAGCGGCAAGATACGGCGGCGAGGAAATGGTCCTCGTTCTGTGCGGTAGAAACAAAAAAGAAGCCCAAACGGCTGCGGAAGAGATCCGCAAAGCCGTTAAGGATAGACCCCTGGTCTTAAGAAGGCATACAGCGAATATCACCGTCTCCATAGGCCTTGCCACCTATCCGGAAGACGCCATGCGCGAGGAAGATCTTATCAAGATCGCCGACAAGCGCCTCTATAAAGCCAAGGACGGAGGGAGGGACAGGGTTTGTTCGGCATAAAGATATCATACGCCCTCATCAATACAGCGCTTCTCCTCGCCGCTCCACTGGCGTATTTTTATAAAAAGATCGCGGATGTCCTGGCATTATCATCCTGTCTCATCATCGCCCCAATCCTGATTTTTTTAAGCAAAGTCGATCCTGTAAATACCCTGCTTTCCATCCTTATCTTTAACTTTATCCTGGCGGGCTTTACCAGATATAGGAACGCCATGGAGAGCGAGCGAAAAGGCTGGGATCTCAAATTGAAAAAAGAAGAGGCCGATAAGTCCGAACTCCTGGAAGAGCTGAAGAGCCTGGAAGGGGCGGAATCCAATGTAAAGGAGAGCGAACTTTCGATGGTGAGCCTCTATGAGGTCACCAAGAAGATGTCCGAGGACCTTAAATTTAACGATATCTTCAATGTCTTCAGCGCTTTTTTAAAAGGAAATTTTAATTTCAGGAATTGCGACCTTTTGATATTGAACTGGGCCGCATCTTCCCCGCGCCTCGAAAGAAGATACAGCGTATGGCAGAAGGAAGAGGCGGAAGGCCTCACGGGATCAGGCGTTAATTACGAAACGCTGATCAGGGCATGCACGGCGGATCCGAAAAAGATATACTTCTCGCGGCCCGCCGATAATGATATGTTCGAAACCCTGGAGATAAGAGACCCTGAGATACGGGCGTATGCCAGCATGCCTCTTGTAAGCGACAACAGGATTGTCGCCATATTGACCGTCGAAAATCTTCCAAGGGAAGAGCTCGAGAGGTTTATCATACTGGCGATGCAGTTTGCGCTTGAGATAAAGAAAGTCCTATTATACGAGACGGTCGAAAAGCTGGCGACTACCGACTCTCTGACAGGGCTTTATGTCAGGCAGTATTTTTCCGAGCGCCTCGGCGAAGAATTGCAGAGGTCGAAACGCTACAAATTGAAGCTTGCCCTTCTCATGATCGACATAGATAATTTTAAACAGGCCAACGATACCTACGGCCATCTGGTCGGCGACGTTATACTGAAAAGCCTGGGGGCTATCTTAAAGGAAAGCACCAGAGAAATAGACCTGGTTTCCAGATACGGCGGAGAGGAGTTCACTGTTGGGCTGCCCGAAACGGGCACGGACGGCGCATTGATAGTCGCGGAAAGAATAAGAAAAAGGGTGGCGGAGAATATATTCAAGGCATATGACGAAAAACTGAAGATCACCGTAAGCGTCGGCATATCCGTATACCCTAAGGATTCGGCGAAGACTAGAGATCTGATCGAGAGAGCCGACAAGGCCATGTATACGGCAAAAAAAATGGGCAAAAACCTTGTATGCGAATATAAGAAGTAGTATAATACCCAAATCATGAAATTATTTATTGATACCGCTAATATCAATGAGATCAGGGAAGCGAATGCGCTCGGAATAATCGACGGCGTTACCACAAATCCGACCTTAATAGCGAAAGAGGGCGCCGACTTCATCGCGGTCGTCCGCCAGATATGCGCTATCGTCGACGGGCCGATAAGCGCGGAGGCGGTAAGCGTCAAGTCGGACGATATAGTTAAAGAGGCCCGGGGCCTGGCCAGGATACACAAGAATATAGTCGTCAAGATTCCCATAACCCCGGAAGGCCTGAAGGCGACGAAGATATTATCCAAGGAAGGCGTGAAGACGAATCTCACGCTCTGCTTTTCCCCGGCGCAGGCGCTTCTGGCCGCGAAGGCGGGCGCCGCTTATATAAGCCCGTTCATAGG
>JAPLMI010000145.1 GCA_026387115.1 Candidatus Omnitrophota bacterium
GAACGGCGACACCGCGAATAAGATCGGCACTTATAACCTGGCGGTCCTTGCCAAGCACCATGGCATTCCTTTTTATGTAGTCGCGCCGCTGTCGACATTCGATTTCAGGATAAAGACAGGCAGGGATATTCCGATAGAGGAACGCGACGGCGATGAGGTCCGGTCGATAGGCGGAAAATTTATCGCGCCGGAAAAAGTCAAGGTCTATAACCCGGCATTTGACGTTACTCAGAACGGGCTCGTCACCGCGATCGTAACGGAAAAAGGGATATTCAAAAGGCCGTATAGCAGAAGCTTGAGAAAGTTGAGACCGTAAAAACTGACCTCCGAGGTCGAGGTCAGAGAGGTTCTAATGAAAATTTGCGACGTAGGCGAGATCAGCCTGATAAGGCGCTTCTCCAAGAAGATCCGCCTCGACAAAACCGTTGTGAAAGGAAGCGGCGATGATACGGCTGTTATTAAATGGACGCCCGATAAATATCTCCTCTATACCTGCGACATGCTTGTGGAAGGCGCGCACTTCAGGCTTGCTAAGGCGAGGCCTTTTCAGATAGGGTGGAAAGCGCTCGGCCGTAATATAAGCGATATCGCGGCTATGGGAGGCATACCGAGATACGCGGTTGTTTCTATGGGAATCGATCCCGAATCGCCTGTTTCCATAGCGGACGGAGTCGTAAACGGGATCCTGGCCCTCGCCAAGAAATTTAAAGTAAATATTGTGGGAGGGGATCTCTCGAGATCCAAAAAGCTCATAATAGATATTTCATTGATAGGTGAAGTCGAAAAGAAGAATTTAACGTTGAGAAGCGGCGCAAAGATCGGCGATCTTGTATTCGTTACAGGCACGATCGGCGCCTCACAAAAAGGTAAGCACTTGAATTTCACCCCACGGCTCGATGAGGCAAGGGCGCTTGTTAAAAAATTTAAAATAAACTCGATGATAGACGTTTCAGACGGGCTTCTTCTGGATTTATGGAGAATTCTGGATGCGAGTAAAGTGGGCGCGAGGATCTACGAAAAACTCGTGCCCATATCGAAGAACGCGGGATCGTTTAAAAAGGCCATTTCCGAAGGCGAGGATTTCGAGCTCCTGTTTACTATGACTCCGAAGGAAGCGCTTAAAGCTGCGAAGATGAAGCTCAAAACGCCGGCGTCATTGATAGGCCAGATTATCGATGGAGAAAATGGCCTAAGACTTGCGCAAAAAGACGGCGTCGAAAGGCTGATGGAAGCGAAAGGATTTTTACACTTTTGATGGATACGATCTCAAATAGCGTCGACGAAACGATCGCGATAGGCGAAAGACTTGCGAAGAAGCTCAAGAAGGGCGACTGCGTAGCCCTCATCGGAAACCTTGGAAGCGGGAAGACTATCCTCACTAAGGGTATCGCCAAAGGTCTGGGCGTGAAGAATGCCAAATACGTGAACAGCCCGACATTCGTCATCATCAAAGAATACAGAGGAAAATTGCCGCTTTATCATATCGACCTTTACCGGCTCAACAAATCAAGCCTTATCGATGCGGAAAACTTCGAGGAATATTTCTACGGCGACGGTGTGACGGTAATAGAATGGGCGGATAAGATTCGAAAACTGCTGCCGAAAAAGCATACCGAAGTTAAGCTTAAAGTCACCGGCGAAGATAAGCGCAAAATTTATATTTTGAAGAGATCATGAATATACTGGCCATCGATACATCGTCAGCCTATTTGAGCCTTGCCGTCATGAAGGACGGCAGGATCGCGGGCCGTTTTCACAGAAAGGCGGCGATGAAGCATTCGAGCATTCTCGTTCCGTCAATAGATAAGGTTTTGAAAAAGGCGCGTCTCGGGATAAAAGATGTTGACGTCTTCGCGATAAGCGTCGGGCCGGGCTCATTTACGGGGCTGCGCATCGGAGTAACGACAGTGAAGGGGCTGGCGTATTCGCTGGCGAAAAAGATAGTGGCTGTCCCGACGCTTGATGTTATCGCGAATAATGTAAAAAATTTCCACGGGATCATCTGCCCGGTCCTGGACGCCAGAAAAAATAAAGTCTATTCGTCTATTTACAGGTCTCGTGGTAAGATTATCAAAAGGATATCGCGGTTCCTGCTTTTGCCTCCGGAAGAATTAAAGAAAAAATTGGCAAAGTATGATAAAATATTTTTCTTAGGAGATATAACCGGCAGTAAGGCGTGGTTTCCGTTAGCCGAAATTGTCGCCGAACTTGCGTTGAACGAGATAAAGAATAAACATTTTGTGAAGCCTGAAGATCTCGAGCCGATGTATCTGTATTCACGAGAATGTGATATTAAAGGAAAATGACCGAACTGACCGTAAAGACAAGAAACGGCGTATCGAGGCCCCGTTACAGGCCGACTTGGGCTGAGGTATCCCTTGTGGCCATCGAATATAATTACAAACAGGTCCGGCGGCTCGTCGGCAAATCCATCGACATCATGGTCGTTGTGAAGGCGAACGCCTACGGCCACGG
>JAPLMI010000107.1 GCA_026387115.1 Candidatus Omnitrophota bacterium
GGCGGCGTACCAAGCTACAAAAAATTTCAAAGCCCTGCTCACCACGTCGCCACATCACATTCATGCTAGACGAAAAATTTATTTCGCAGGAGAGATATGAGTGAAAAAATAATCGTATTCGATACGACGTTGCGCGATGGCGAGCAGTCGCCGGGCGCGAGCCTCAACATCAACGAAAAGCTCGAGATCGCAAAACAGCTCGCGATCCTGGGTGTCGACGTCATTGAGGCGGGATTTCCCATATCGAGTCCCGGCGATTTCGAGGCCGTGAAGAATGTAGCCAAGAATGTAAAAGGACCGATTATATGCGGCCTGGCGAGGGCGCTCGAAAAAGACATCGACGCCGCCTATAACGCGGTGAAGGGCTCCGGCCGTCCGCGTATTCACGTATTTCTCGCGACTTCGAATATCCACATGAAATATAAACTGAAGAAGGCCGAGGACGAGATCCTGAAGCTGGCCGCCTGGGCGGTGAAATACGCGAAGTCCAGGTGCGGCGATATAGAATTTTCACCGGAAGACGCGTCCCGCACGGAGAGGGATTTTCTGCACAGGGTAGTGGAGGCCGTCATTGCCGCGGGCGCGGCCACCGTAAACATTCCGGATACCGTCGGGTATTCGACACCGTTCGAGTTTGCCTCGATCATAAAGGGCATCAAAGACAATGTGCCGAATATCGGTAAGGCGGTAATAAGCGTCCACTGCCACAACGACCTGGGGCTTGGCGTGTCCAACTCGCTTGCCGCCGTATTGAACGGCGCAAGGCAGGTCGAGTGCACTATAAACGGCCTCGGCGAGCGCGCCGGTAACGCGTCGCTGGAAGAGATCGTGATGGCGATCAGGACGAGGACCGATATATTTAAGGGCATCTCAACGGGCATAAATACGAAAGAGCTTTATAAAACTAGCCGGCTTGTTTCGAAATTGACCGGAATGCCGGTCCAGCCGAATAAGGCGATAATAGGTTCGAACGCGTTCGCGCATGAAGCCGGCATCCATCAGGACGGCGTCCTGAAGGAGAGGATAACCTACGAAATAATGAGGCCCGAAGATGTCGGCTTTGAATCTTCGAATATCGTCCTCGGAAAACATTCAGGCCGCCACGCGTTCACGGAACGCCTGAGGAAACTGGGGTTCAATCTGAATAAGGAACAGATCGATAAGGCATTCGGCTCCTTTAAGGCCATTGCCGATAAGAAGAAGGAAGTCTTCGATGAAGACCTGGAAACGATAGTGGATGAAGAGATATCGAAGATCCCGGAGAAGTTCCATCTCCTGCATTTCTACATCGCGTCAGGCGACCAGGTAAAGCCGACGGCGAAAATTTCGCTTAAATTCGAGGCTAAGGAGATGGATGCAAGTTCCACCGGTGACGGGCCTGTCGACGCATGCTATAAGGCCATAGATAAAATCACGGGAACCAAAGGCTCGCTTCTCGACTATCAGATAAGGAGCGTCACAAGCGGCAAGGACGCGCTCGGCGAAGTTTCAGTCAAGATAGAATCCAAGGCCCGGATCGTTTCAGGGAGAGGAGCCTCTACAGACATTATCGAGGCGAGCATCAAGGCGTACCTAAGCGCCGTGAACAAGTTATAAACCATTCCCTTATGACAAAACTGAAATACGGCATAATCGGGCATCCGGTCAAGCATTCCCTCTCGCCCGCCATGCAGAACGCGGCTTTTTTGGCCTGCGGGATAGAGGCGGAGTATGAATTATACGATGTCGAGCCGGCGGATTTGGAGGATTTT
>JAPLMI010000113.1 GCA_026387115.1 Candidatus Omnitrophota bacterium
TGCTGCTCGACATAGAGAAGGACACGGTCAACTTCATGCCGAACTTCGACGGCTCGCTGCAGGAACCGACGGTCCTGCCGGCCTGCCTTCCGAATCTTTTGGTGAACGGATCGAGCGGCATCGCGGTAGGAATGGCGACGAACATCCCTCCGCATAATTTAAGGGAGATCGCCGAGGCCGTCACGTACGTCATCGACACGCCGGATTGCGGGCCGAAGGACCTTTTGAAGAAGATAAAAGGTCCGGACTTCCCGACAGGCGGCATCATCAGAGGTTACGACGGGATAAAGAACGCGTACACGACCGGCCGCGGGATCATCAGGGTGAGCGCGAAGGCGTTTATCGAAGAACAGAAGAATGGGAAAGAAGCCATCATTATAAAAGAGATACCTTATCAGGTGAACAAGTCAAACCTCATAGAATCTATCGCCGACCTTGTCCAGAATAAGAAGATAGAAGGCATCACGGATCTTCGGGACGAATCCGACAGGGACGGAATGAGGGTTGTTATTGAACTGCGCCGCGGCGTGAACGCGAACGTTATCCTGAACCAGCTCTACAAGCACACCCAGATGCAGGAGACCTTCGGCGTCATAATGCTCGCTCTCGTCGACGGAAGGCCGCGGGTCCTCAATTTAAAGGAGATGCTCGACGAATTTATCAAACACAGAAAAGAGATCATCGTCCGCAGGACGCGGTTCGACCTCGAAAAGGCGCAAGACCGCGCTCACATACTCGAAGGGCTGAAGATAGCGCTGAAGAATCTCGACAGGATCATAAAAGTAATAAAAGAATCGGAAAATCCGCAGGCCGCGAAGGCAGAGCTTATTAAAAAATTCGACTTATCCGAGAAGCAGGCTCAGGCTATTCTGGAAATGCAATTACAGCGCCTGACGGGCCTTGAACGCGACAAGATAGAAAAAGAATATCTCGAGCTCATAAAAAGGATAGAGTTCTTAAAGTCGATCCTTGCCAGCGAAAAAAGGGTTCTCGAGATTATTAAAGATGAGATGGGAGCGCTCGTCGACAAATTCGGCGACGACAGGCGCACCGAGATCGCGCCCGCGGCCGAGGAGCTCGAGATCGAAGACCTGATAGCCGAAGAGGACGTCGTCATCACGATAAGCCATTCGGGCTACATAAAGAGGCTTCCCGTTTCAAGCTACAGAAAACAGAGGAGCGGCGGTAAGGGCGTTACCGGTGCGGAAATGAAAGAGGAAGACTTTATCGAACACCTTTTCATAGCATCGACGCACGACTATATGTTATTCTTCACCGACACGGGGATAGCGCACTGGCTCAAGGTCCACGAGATACCCGAGGGTGGCAAACTTTCGAAAGGCAAGGCCATAATAAATCTATTGCAGCTTGCCACAGGCGAAAAGATCACCGCGTTTGTGCCGGTGAGGGAATTCAAGGAAGGATTTTTCCTCATGATGGCGACGAAGACCGGCAACATCAAGAAGACCGCCTTAACGGCATATTCGAACCCGCGGAAAGGCGGGATTATCGGCATGGGCCTTGAAAAGGGCGACGAGCTGATAGAGGTCCAGCTTACGAACGGCAATGACGAGATACTTCTCGCGACGAAGACCGGCAAGGCCATACGCTTCAAAGAATCGCAGATCCGCGATATGGGCCGCGCCGCGAAAGGCGTGCGCGGCATACGCCTGAGGAAGAACGACGCATGTATCGCGATGGGAGTTGTGAAACCCGACCAGACCGTTCTTACCGTAACCGGCCAGGGTTTTGGCAAGCGCACGTCCTTCAAAGAATACAGATTGCAATCCCGGGGCGGCAAAGGTATCATAAATATCAAGGTAACCGGCAAAAACGGCGAGGCGGTCGGCATGAAGACGGTCTCGGATAAGGACGAGATCATGCTCATGACTGAAAAGGGGATGATCGTCCGCTCGCCGATAAAAGATATCCGCTCGACCGGCCGCTCGACGCAGGGCGTGCGGCTGATGAAGCTCGACTCCGGCGACAAAGTGGCGAGTCTTGCGAAGATCGTGCCGGAGGACGAGGATGAAAACGCCGAAACAGCGCCCGTTGAAACTAAGCCGGCGAAGGCGCCGGAGCCTAAAGAAGAAAAGAAAACAGAGCCGAAGAAGGAAGAGCCGAAACCCAAGCCAGCGCCGAAGCCGAAAGCGAAGAAAGTCAGGCGGAAATAGTGTTTATGACCGAAGCGCGCATAAATTTTACATTTTTAATTTTTAATTTTATTTAACTCGTCCCCATCGTCTAGCCCGGTCTAGGACATCAGATTTTCATTCTGATGACACCGGTTCAAATCCGGTTGGGGACGCCAATTTCGCCGAAGGCGAAATTGATCCTGAAGCCGCGACGAACAGGAGCGGCTGAAGGACCTTAAAAAGGTTTTTCCTTAATATTCCCCTTTCCCTTAAGGAGAAGCACTATGTGCGGGATAGTAGGTTATATCGGCAATAGGAAAGCCCAGGATGTTTTGCTGAAAGGCCTCGGCAGGCTCGAGTATAGAGGATACGACTCGGCCGGCATCGCCGTGTTAAAAGACGGCAAGATAGACCTTGTAAAGAGAAAGGGCAAGCTCAAGGTCCTGATGGATGAGTTGAGAAACGGCCCTATTGGCGGTACCGTCGGAATTGGGCATTGTCTTACGCCCGACACGCTTATACACATGGCGGATGGGAGAATATTGCCGATATCGAGGATAGAAGACGCTCAGGAAGTTTTTGCGTTTAATATAAAAGAGCATAAGGTAGAAGCGGCGAAAAGTCGGGTTATGATGCATAGGGCACCGGCTTATCTTTATCATCTCCGAACGCCGTTTACGACAATAAAATGCACCGCAAATCACAAGATGTATGTTGTGTCAGAAGATAAGATAGTGGAAAAGCGGGCGGCGGACATTAAAAAATCGGACATGTTGATAATCCCAAAAAACATTGAGATAAGAAGCAATAGCATCGAATTTCGCCCGGTGTACGCAAAAAGATATTTTAATATAACCACAGAAGGCATGCGGCTTATCAATGAAAAAAGGAAAGAATTGCAGCTTACCGCCGTGGGGTGTGCTGATGCTGCCGACTTAAGCGAGGCATACGTAAGGCACATATTCCAAAATGACCGTAATTTCAGGGAAGAAGAACTCGGTAAGCTTCTAAAAACGCTTTCTATAGATTTTAGCTCGAAGAATTTTCTGCCCCAAGATACGATTCATGGCAAGTTCATAACATTGCCCGACAGAAGTTCGGCAAATCTGATGCAGATCATTGGTTATATGCTGGGAGACGGAAATGTCAAGGAAAGATGTATCAGGTTTAAGGATATGGATGTTGACCTGCTCCAAGTTTACGAAGACCTGATTAGCAGAACTTTCAATATTCGCGGTCGAATAGTCCCCATACCGGGAACGCGGGCATGGCTTCTCGAGGTTAACAGTTTATACTTATGCCAATGGCTGCGTGAGAATATACTCTTAAGAAGAGAAGAATTTTTAAATCAACTAGGACAGCTGCCAAAGAATGAGATAGCAGCGTTTTTAAAAGGTCTCTTCGATGCCAAGGGATGCGTCAATTTGAAATCTCATCAGATAAGCCTGAGAATGACAGACAGGCATCTTGTGCGCATGGCTCAATTGCTGCTTCTGAAATTCGACATAGCATCATCTTCCTATGCGCCAAAGAAAGTCAGAAAAGAATGGAACGTGAGTTATGAGATATCAATAAATAATCGGTGTTCTTTTGAAAAATTTATACAATCGGTTAATTTTACATCCGAAATCAAAATGGCGAGACTTCAATGTCTAACATCTGTCAATAGAAAGAGCGGCAAATGCACAGTTACATCAGACAAAGATCTTTTTTATCAGCCGATATTGAAAATTACTCAGGTGAAGTCAGACGAAGAGTTCCTTTTTGATTTAGAGGTAGAGCATCCCGACGCCAGCTTTATCGCGAACGGGCTCGTATCCCACAATAGCCGCTGGGCCACCCACGGCGCCCCGAGACTGAAGAAGCGCCTTGTAAAAGAGGGGCATAAATTCTCGTCGGAGACGGATACCGAGGTCATCACCCACCTGATAGAGAAATTCTATAAGACAGATCTTGAGAAGGCGGTCCTGTCCGCGGTTAAATTGTTAAAGGGGTCCTACGCCATCGCCGTTATACATAAAAACGAACCCGGGAAAGTGGTCGGCGCAAGATGCGACTCACCTCTCATT
>JAPLMI010000029.1 GCA_026387115.1 Candidatus Omnitrophota bacterium
CGGCGTAGGAACGTATGTGATGCTGTCTTTGAAGATGGTTACATCGTTCTTGACGGGGTCGTTACCCACCGTATTGATACCGAGCCTCTTTTCGTGGATGTGATCCTTTGTCACGTCTCTTAGCTTGCGGGCGAGATCAAAAAATGGGCCTAGCGCCCATTTCGCAATCATCCTCAGGATTTTATAAACAAGCAGCTCTTTAATATGTATCATCTTGCATAATGTTACTTTCGCTTCGTCGTGTCGATGCGGGGAAATAACACATTAGATTTATTGATCTTGCGGCCTTCTTTCAGATCGCCCCAGGCTTTGATCTCGGAGAATCTTACCTTCCCGAGATCTTCTTTCATGCCGAGCTGAGCCCAGATATTCTTCGCTGTCCCGGGCATGAATGGATAGACGGATATAGCGATGATCCTGAGCGTCTCTAAAAGGCCTATCATCAACTGAGCAAGTTCATCGGGCTTCTTCTCTTTGGCCAGCGCCCACGGTTTCGAATCCTCGATCAATTTATTCGCGATATTTATAACCTCCCAGATCTTCGACAGCGCGCCTGCGAAATCAAAATTCGGAATCGATTTTTCGAGTTCCACCCCGAGCGCCACGGCTTTTTCCTTCATATTATCACAGTTGTTTTGAAATTTTCGATAGAAAATTTCATCCTGAGAACGCGACGAACAGGAGCGTTCGAAGAACCTTACGCCTGGCACTTTTCCTCCGAAATATTTCTCCACCATCGACAGCGTCCGGCTTAAGAGATTCCCCAGATCGTTGGCGAGGTCGCTGTTATAACGGGTTACGAGCGCCTCTTCGCTGAACGTTCCGTCCATCCCGAATTGCACCTCGCGCAGGAGAAAATACCGGTAAGGATCGACGCTGTATTTTGCAGCCATTTCAAGCGGATCGACGACGTTGTCTTTCGATTTCGACATCTTCTCGCCCTTTATCACCCACCAACCGTGCGCGAATATCGATCCGGGCGGCTCTATTCCCAGGGCCTGACACATTATCGGCCAATAGACCGCGTGATGCCGCAAGATGTCTTTTCCTATAACGTGACAATCCGCGGGCCATAATTTTTTAAAGGCGGCCATATCGTGCGGATAGCCGGCGCCGGATACATAATTTATGAGCGCGTCGAACCAGACGTATGTCACGTAATCTTTATCGAACGGGATCTCGATGCCCCAGGACAACCTTGACTTTGGGCGCGATATGCAGAGATCCAAAAGTTCCTCTTTCAAAAATCCCAGGACTTCATTCCTGCGGAAATCGGGCCTGATGAAACCCGGATTACTGTTTATGTAATCGACCAGCCACTTCTGATAAACGGAAATCCTGAAAAAATAGTTCGCCTCGTCGAGTTTCTCAAGAGGCCTTTTGCAGTCCGGACAAATTCCGTCCATGCTTTGTTTCTCGGACCAGAACGTTTCGCACGGGGTGCAGAACCATCCTTTGTATTCCTTTTTATAGATATGGCCGTCTTTGTGTAATTTTGCAAGGATCGACCGGACGGTATTTATGTGGACGGCGTCTGTGGTTCGTATAAAATAGTCATAATTTATATCGAGCTTTTTCCATAGGTCCTTAAATACCGGAACTATCCCGTCGACGAATTTCTTTTCCTCGCCCGGTTTTCCGCCGCGCTCCAAGGCCGCCTTTTCGATCTTCTCTCCGTGCTCGTCGGTCCCGGTCATGAAGAAGACGTCATGGCCGCACTGCCTCATGAATCTGGATACAACGTCACAGGCAATTTGTGTGTAGGAATGGCCTATGTGCGGCTTTGAGTTGACGTAGTAGAGGGGGGTCGTTATATAGAATTTATTCATGATTTACTTATAGCTCACTTCGAACAGACTGCCGTCCTCGAGCTCGACCGTCACCGAGCGCTTGATGGCATTGACGCTCACAATTTTACCAGGCCCTTTTTCGGTCTTCAGCGTCTCGCCCTCATGCGGCAGCCCTTTCATGTGTTCTTTATAAGTGTTGTATTCGTAGCCGAGGCAGCACATGAGCCTGCCGCAGAGGCCGGAGATCTTCGTAGGATTCAGCGGAAGGTTCTGTTCCTTCGCCATCTTGATCGTGACCGGCTCAAAGTCTTTCAGATACGTCGCGCAGCATAGCGCCCTGCCGCACGGCCCGAG
>JAPLMI010000088.1 GCA_026387115.1 Candidatus Omnitrophota bacterium
GCGGCGCCATATCGCGCTTGACCATATTCGCTTTGGGCATAATGCCGTATATATCTTCATCCATCATCATACAATTGCTGACCGCGGTGATACCGGCCCTCGAGAAACTCGCGAAAGAGGGCGAGGCGGGGCATAAGAAGATAATCCAATATACGCGTTACGGCACGATAGCGCTTTCGATAATACAGTCGTTCTTCATAGCTTTGTGGCTCGAGAACCCGGCGAGGTTCAATGGGCTTCAGATAGTGCAGTTCCCGGGATGGCCGTTCAGGATTCTTACTGTCATAACGCTTACAAGCGGAACCGCCTTTATCATGTGGCTCGGCGAACAGATACAGGAATACGGCATCGGCAACGGCATGTCTCTCATCATAACGGCCGGTATCGTCTCAAGGATACCGACGGCTCTTTACCAGGTATACGCGCTATTCTCTCCGTTCGCGCCCGAGAAGGCGCAGCTTGACCCGTTTACGCTTATACTGATGGTCGTTATGCTTGTCGTGGTCGTCGTCGCAGTTATCATAGGGACGCAGGGGCAGAGAAAGATCCCTGTCCAATACGCGAAACGCGTCGTCGGAAGGAAGATATACGGCGGACAGTCTACGTTCCTGCCGCTTCGCGTGAATCAGGCGGGCGTTATACCCATAATATTCGCGCAGAGCATAATCCTGTTTCCGGCCACGATCGCGGGCTTCATTCCGCATCAGGGTTTTCAGAAATTCGCGATGGCGTTAACGCGCGGAGAATTGCTGTACAATTCGCTGTACGCGCTATTGATAATGTTTTTTGCTTACTTTTATACGGCTATAACATTTAACCCGATAGACATAGCGGACAATATGAAGAAATACGGCGGGTTCGTCCCCGGGATCAGGCCGGGGCGGCAGACGGCGGAATACCTGGATTTCATAATGACGAGGATCACGTTCCCGGGTTCGGTATTTCTGGCTGTCATCGCGGTGCTGCCGAGCATAATATCGTCGTCCCTCAAAATCCCGTATCTGGTGGCGAGCTTCTTCGGAGGCACCGGGCTTCTTATCATAGTCGGCGTTATGCTCGATACGATGAAACAGATCGAATCCCATCTCCTGATGAGGCATTACGAAGGCTTCATGAGGAAGGGCAGGCTGAAGGCGCGTATTTCGTAAAGGGGATGAAAGAAATTGAAACTCGTTTTGTTAGGTCCGCCGGGCGCGGGCAAAGGCACGCAGAGCATAGAGCTTTCTCGAGAATATAAGATACCTCATATTTCCACGGGAGATATATTGAGAGAGTCTGTTAAGAGAGGCGCTCCTCTGGGATTGAAGGCAAAGTCTTATATGGATAAGGGCGCCCTTGTTCCCGACGAGGTCGTAACCGGAATAGTCGTTGAACGTTTAAAGGAGCCGGACGCAAAGAGCGGTTACATTTTAGACGGTTTTCCGAGGACGCTCGTGCAGGCCGAGGATCTTGACGAGGCATTGAAGAAGATCGGATCCGGGATCGATATGGTGGTTTATTTCGAGACTTCGGATAAGATCGCGATAGAGAGGCTTTCAGGAAGAAGGGTCTGCCGATCCTGCGGCTTCAATTATCACGTAAAGAATATACCGCCCAAGAAGGAAGGGGTTTGCGACAAGTGCAATGGGGCGCTCTTCCAGAGGCCGGACGATAAAGAAGAGACCGTTATAAAGCGTCTTAAGGTTTACGAAGACCAGACAAAGCCTCTTGTGGATTTTTACGCCAAAAAAGGCATATTAGAAAAAGTCTCGGGAGACCTCGGCGTCGAAGATTTATTTAAGGTTCTTTCTAAGATATTTGCCGACGCAAAGCTTAGATGATCGCGATAAGAAGCGAAGATGAGATACGCGAGAT
>JAPLMI010000004.1 GCA_026387115.1 Candidatus Omnitrophota bacterium
ATCGCCGTTCGATACTATCCCGAATACACCGCTCATATACCCTCTCCTTTTCTGATAAGGCCTTCCATGTCCGTGGGTAATACCGAATCTAATTTTAAAAGTTTTTTTGTAACCGGATGAATGAATTCCAACCGGCTTGCGTGAAGCGCCGTTCTCCTGAACCTCAATTTGAAATCTTTCCTGAAGGCGTATACGCTCTCGCCGAGGATCGGATGGCCGATACGCGCCAGATGGATGCGGATCTGGTTCGTCCGGCCGGTCAAAGGCTCTACCTCCAAAACGCTGAAATCCCTTTTCCGCTCCAGGACCCTGAATTTCGTTATGGCGGATTCGCTCCTTGACTTATTCCGGTTATATATATTTGATCTTATCGTGTCCGATTCTTTCTTTACATTACCCTGAACAATGGCAACATAATTTTTTTTGACGCGCCTCGCTTTAAATTCGTCCATCAAGAGCTTTTGAGCAAGCTTGCCCTTGGCGTATATTACAAGGCCCGATGTTTCGCGGTCGAGCCTGTGGCAGGGATAAGCGTTCGCTTCGATGCCGCGAGCGTCCAGCTCTTTATTCAACAGGTCTGTTAAGGTATTCGTCTCTTTCTTCGGGGTCGGGATGACCAGCATCCCGGAGGGCTTATCGACCACTATAAGCCTGTCATCCTCGTAGACGATTTTATAGCGTTTATCGTCCATAAACGGGTATTATTATACCACTTTCGCCGGCTATCGCGTAAAATTTTTCTCGATACTTTCCCTTTATTATGATATTATTAAGCCGATGGAAAAACCCCTTAAAAGAAAAAGTATCCATACGAAGATATTCGGGACTATCTTCCTGTCCATATTCCTTATCACAGCGGTTCTCGGCTACCTCTCTTTTCGTCTCTCGAAAGACCGCCTTGTCCGGATGATCGGCGAATCAAGCAAGGGGGTTGCCTCTACCACGGCCAATTTCATAACCCGGGAAGACCTCTCCCTGATAAAGAAAAATATGGAAGGGATAATAAAATTGAGGAGGGCCATGGTCGCTAATAAAGGTTTTCTTAACACCCTCGCCGATATAGACGAAACCGGTGATACCGCCGTCGCCGAAAACCTCGGCCCTGTCGTGGATAAATATAACCAATATGTGAAATTATTGTCCGGCGTCAAAAACGCCAACATTGTTAAAAGCACCCTGAATATATACATAAGGGAGGGCAACCGCCTTACGAATATGGTATCCAGCGAGCCAGCTCTCTTGATGGGCGCTCAATATAAAATGGCGCCTGCGGCGAAGGAGGCCCTGGAATCCGGCGCGCCTCTTGCAACCGGCATCTATAAAGACAAGGACGGAATCTGGATATCGGCATACGCGCCTATACCTTCCGGTGTGGTGGGCGCCACGGCATTGATAGAGGTCAATGACAATATAGCCTTATATTTAGACAAGCTGCGGAAAGAGCTTATATTGATCCTCCTGGCCTGTTTCATAGCATTTTTCGGCACCGTGGCCTTAAGCTATAGGCTCGTCGACAGATTGATAGCGAACATCAGGAAGCTGAACGATTTTGCGCTCAACCTCGATAGGGAAAATTATAACATACCGATAGATATAAGATCGGAGGACGAGGTAGGGCATTTGGCCGATACGTTTGAGAAACTCAGGATTTCAATCAAAAAAAAGATAGATGATCTGCGGCATTCTCTTGTTAAAGAGAAGAGGGCCCATCTGGAATCGATAATCGCGCTTACGAACGCTATGGAGCTGAGGGACCCGTATACAAGCAAACATCTCTACAGGGTGGATAAATACGCCATTTTGATAGCCGGGTCGCTCGGTCTTCCGCACGCCGAGGTGGAGAGGCTCAGATACGGCTGCTACCTTCATGATATCGGAAAGATCTACCTGAAGGACAGCGATTTTCAGAAAGGCGCGCTGTCTCAGGCTGAATTGAAGAACATCAGGGCCCATGCGGAAAAGGGAGCCAAGATCATAACCGGCATACCGTTCTTCGAGAACGTCAAAGATATGGTCATGTATCACCAGGAGCGCTATGACGGGACGGGATATCCCGGCGGACTTAAAGGTGAGGCTATCCCTATCCTGGCCAGGATAGTGGCCGTCGCGGACGCCTTCGACGCCATGACGACCGACAGGCCCTACAAGGCCAAGATCGGATTCGGCGCGGCAATGGATGTATTGGAAAAGAATGCCGGAACCCAGTTCGACCCCGTCGTGGTCAACGCCTTTTTAAAATACAGAAATACGATAGAGAAAATAGCAAAAAAGCATTTCTAACCCCAAATAGTTTCTTCTATGACCTGCCGCTGATACGATATCCGAAGGAGTTTTGAAATCTCGCCGGGCAGGCCGCCGGCGATTCTTTTTGCGCCGATCTTTGTTACGGGCAGGACTTCCACGAGTGAATTGGTAAGAAACACTTCGTCGCCGGATAGAAGCTCTTTTGGGGATATGCACCTTTCCCTGACTTTTATCTTCATCCGCCCGGCTATCTCAATGATCACGCTTCTCGTTATCCCCGGAAGTATGCCGCAGGATATCGATGGCGTGATAAGCTCATTCTTCTTCACCGTAAATACGTTGCTTGTAGAGCCTTCGGCAATATCGCCTTTCGTATTAAGAAGAATGGCGTCGTCGTAACCGTCAATCCTGGCTTTTTCTTTCGGGATGATATGATTCAAAAAATTGAGCGATTTTATTCCGGTGAGCGGGGAGTATTCATTTTGCCTCGTATTCGCTATCTTTACCGTTATCCCGCTTCTGTACATCGCGGCGGGATTTCCTTCAAATTCCCTTACGATAATGACGGCGGTGGGATCCGCACCCCCCCTTGTTATTGTCAGGCGAATATACGCATTCTTCAGGCCATTTGCTTCTAATGTTCTATAAACGGCTTTTTCGATAGTCTCTTTCGAATATGATGGCCTTATTTTCAATACCTTCAAAGATTTGAATAAACGGCCCAGATGCCTGTCTATTTTAAACACCGTCCCGGCGTAGCTCCTCATCGTCTCAAACACGCCGTCGCCGTATAGAAAGCCCCGGTCGTTTACGGATACCTTGGCCTCTCCCGCGTCCCGCAACCTTCCGTTAATCCAAACCTTCCAGTTTTTCATGCGGCAACAAGCTCTTCTTTCTTCGCGCCGGCTCCGAGCGCGAGCATAAGTCCCTTGGCCTTATCGAGCGTCTCCTCATATTCTTCTTCCGGGACCGAATCCGCCACGATGCCGCCGCCGACGGAAAAATACGCTCTTCGGCCTTTTATCAATAACGTTCTTATGACGATCGAGGTATCCATGTTGCCGTCGAAAGATATGTAGCCGATGGCGCCGGTATAGACCGACCTTTTCACCGGCTCCAGCTCTTCTATTATTTCCATCGACCTGATCTTCGGCGCGCCTGTAATGGAGCCTCCCGGAAATGTCGCCATGAGGCAGTCCATGGGGCCGACCCCTTTCTTCAAAATCCCTTTGACCGTTGAAACAAGATGAAAGACGTTCGCGTACTTTTCGACAATAGCGGATCCCGTCGGCCTTACCGAGCCGTATTCGCAAATCCTTCCCAGGTCGTTTCTCTCGAGATCCACGATCATGATGTGCTCGGCGTTGTCTTTCGGGCTGGCCATAAGTTCTCTTTCGAGCGATTTATCCGCCGCCTCATCTTTGCCTCGGGGCCTAGTCCCTTTTATAGGCCTTGTTTCGATATAATTCCCCTTTTTTAATAAAAAACGTTCCGGGGATGAGCTCAATATAGTGACATCTTTGAAACCAAGATAAGAAGAAAAAGGTGCCGGGCTTACGTTCCTCAGCCTTGAATAAATGAGATGCGGCTCCATCATGCCAAGATCGGCCTCAAACCTTTGTGAGAGGTTGACCTGGTATATGTCGCCTTTCTTGATATAAAGTTTGGCCTTTTTTACAGCTTCCACATAGGAAGCCTTCGAAAAATTTGATCTCAAAGGCCGGGGCCGGGATGGCGGAAAAGGGGCTGTCTCAACGGAGGGGTTTTTAAAAATCCTGTTTTTGAATTCCTCCAGCCGTTTTGCGGATAAACTCGAAAGATATGCCTTCTTCTTTAGATTATCGTATGTGACAACGCAATCGTAAAAACCTAAAACACAATCGGGAAGGTTTAAATCATCCGCGGCGGTATCCGGCAGCTCCTCGACAAAATCCTTCAAATCATAGGCAAAATATCCTACCGCGCCGCATGCAAAAGGCGTCTTTTCGCCAACGGGCGGGATCTTATATTTTTCAAGGATATCCTCGAGCGCCAGGAAGGGATTTGCCTTTAACGCTTCAGTTGTTCCGTCAGGCGTTTCCAGGGTGACTGAATCTCTTTTACTTTTAAAAACCAGAAATGGTTCGCAACCCAGGAATGAAAACCTGCCTAATTTCTCATGGCCGCAGGGGCTATCCAGAAAAAAAGAGTCCCGATAGATTCTCAAGGTGTTAAATATCGCCATGGGCGATGGCGGGCGATCCAATTCTTCTATTACCGGTTCGATCATTTGCGAAAGATTTCCGTAAATATACCGGCGAGGCTATCCAGCCCTTCAAGCACTTCCTCGCTCAGGCTCGCGCCAAGCGCGGTCGTCTTCGGCTGTACCGAGATAACGAATATATTGATATCGTCTTTGCCTGTTTTCAGAAGGTCGGTAAAAAGCCTGGGCGACGGATTATGGGTCGAGAAACTTATATTCGAGATCTCGTCGAGGCCAAAGGCCTTAGCGCTGCCGGGCGGCTTGCCTATATCGGCCGCGTCCACAAGAATCACGGTATCCGGGGAGACCGAAAGTATCGGGAAGATATAATTTTCCGGCGCGGTCCCGCAGTCGAAGAGCGCGGCATTGAGGGCTTTCGGCCTAAGAAGCTCTATGAGTTTCGGGACGAGGCCGTCGTCGCCGCGGAGGATATTGCCGATCGCCACTATGGCGACATGCCCTTTGGCCCTATTTTTAATATCTGATTTTAAATCCGATATTTTGGATGGATTAAAACTTTTCATATGCCAGCCTCACGCAATCGCATATGGAACCTCTCTAAGTTAAGTGTTGGGTGTATGCGAGGTTTCAAGAGTGGTTCTTCTTCTGCATTTAGCGCAAAGTATTCTGACCCGGTCGCTTCTTAGGGCATAATCTTTCGCGGCCCCAAGCGCGTCTTCGGCAAAGCCCATGCCCTTAAGCGATGATAAAAATAGCGTGGGATTCGAAAACGCGAGCGGCCCGAGTTTCCTGGCTATCCAGTCG
>JAPLMI010000123.1 GCA_026387115.1 Candidatus Omnitrophota bacterium
TGCCTGAGAGCTGCGCTGAATCAGGATTACCCCCAGGATAAATATGAAATTATTATAGTGGATGACGGAAGCACGGATAATACGGCTGAGATTGTCAACAAAGCTGCTGATAAGGTCGTAAAACATCCCGGAAATCTCGGACTACGCCATGCCCGAAAAAGCGGAATTGCGGCCGCAAAAGGCGAAATCATAGTAAATATGGATTCGGACGTATTGATAAAATCCGACACATTAACGAAAATAGTTGATTATTTTTCTAAGCACAGCAGTGTTCAAGCTGTGACGGGCCTTCTTTCAAAAGATCATCCCAACACAAATTTCTTCAGCCAGTATAAGAATTTATATATGAACTATGTTTTTAATAAGTTGCCGGAGAGGGTGGCATTTCTTTACGGCTCAATACACGCGCTCAGAAAAGAGGTTGCCCGGATATACGGACCTGATCGCGATATCGGAGAGGATACGATGTTCGGCCAGGAGCTGGTATCGGGCGGCAAGCAAATCGCTTTTTTAAAGGATCTAGAAGTAATCCACCTGAAAAAGTATACTTTTTTTTCGTTTATAAAAAACGATTTTGAGGTTCCCTTTAACTGGGCGAAGATTTTTTTAAAGTATAGAGGATGGAGGCAGCTTGGCAGGAATAAAACAGGTTATGCCCATTCCCCAAAGGAACAGTTGCTTAGCGTGGCGCTGGCCCCCGCGATAATTCTGCTGGTTTTGGCCGCCGCGGCAAACAGCTCATTCCTATATCCGGCAATAGCTGCGGTTATAGCTGCGGTTGTGGTATGGTTTTTTCTTAATCGGGATTTTTTTCGGTATCTTGCCAAAGAAAAAGGGCCTGTTTTTGGGATGCTTGCGATTTTTGTGACTTTCCTTGATAATATAATAATGGCCTTAGGAATCGTGTGTGGTTTTTGCGAGGGAAAAAGAGGGAAAAAGGGGACGTTCCCCAAAGGGACACACTAATGCGCTATAACTCATTGGAGTGCAATGAGTAAGAAAAGTCTGTACATAAAGACCTTCGGATGTCAGATGAACGCCAGGGATTCGGAGTTCGCGATGGGGCTCTTGCTTGAGAACGGATTTAAACAGGCCGGCTCCATCGAGAAGGCCGATGTTATAATATTCAATTCCTGCTCTGTGCGAAAGCACGCCGAAGAAAGGCTTTTCAGCAATATCGCGGAACTTAAAGGCCTTAAAAAAAAGAAACCGGGGCTTATTATCGGGCTTATGGGATGCACGGCGCAAGCATACAAAGAGAAGGTCTTGGAAAGAGCGCCGCTCGTGGACTTTGTCTGCGGGCCCGGCGACGAATATGAGCTCCCCCGGATAGTGGAAAATATTTTGAAAGAAAAGCACCCCATAATAGCCACGGGGAGGGTAAACGACAAGAGGCCAGAATTATTTCCGGAATATCGCGCGGGCGGTTTCAAGACATACGTTTCGATAGGAGAGGGATGCGATAATTTCTGCTCTTACTGTATAGTGCCTTATGTGCGCGGCCGGGAAAGATCTCGGGAAACGAAGGATATAATAAGAGAAGTTAGAAATCTTGCGGCGAGAGGATTTAAAGAAATAACGCTTCTCGGGCAGAACGTCAACTCATACGGAGGAAATAAGAGTAGAGGGTTTATAAGGCTGCTTGAGGAATTGAATGCTGTCGAAGGGATCGAGCGGATACGATTTATGTCGAGC
>JAPLMI010000112.1 GCA_026387115.1 Candidatus Omnitrophota bacterium
TCGATTTTATAAAACAGCTTACCAGGGTCGAGCATCTTTTGATAGGCAAAGTCACCAAACCTAAAAACGCTGCCGTGAGCGTTGTAGGCTCCCTGGAGGTTTATGTTCCTCTCGAGGGCCTGATAGATTTTGGAAAAGAAAAGGCGCGCCTTTCCAAGGAAGAGGCCAGGATCGGCGGCGAAATAAAGGCTATCGCCGCAAGGCTTAGGGATAAGAATTTTACGAAGAAGGCTCCTAAGGAGGTTGTAGAGAAGCAGGAAGTGCGCAAGAGCGAATTGGAATTGCAGGTCAAAAAGATAAAGGATAATATTAATGAAGCTTGAAAAAGAGAGAGCTTTGGCTATCATAAAAGCGGCTCTCAAAGAGGATATCGGAAAAGGCGATATCACGACGAGCGCTCTGGTCGATAAGTTCGCGAGCGGTAAAGCGGCGATCGTCGTGAAAGAGGACTGCGTTGTTTGCGGGCTGGATTTAGCCGAATGGGCGATGGCCCAGGTCGACTACAGCGTAAGGTTCAAGCCGAACTGCAGGGATTCTGATTACGTTGGAAGCGGGAAAGAGATCATTTTCCTCGAAGGCCACGTAGCTTCAATATTGCGGGCGGAGCGCACCATGCTCAATTTCCTGTCGATGTTGTGCGGGATCGCCACGAAGACGAAACAATTTGTCGACAAGGCGAAGCCCTGCGGCGTAAAGATCCTCGATACGCGTAAGACCCTGCCGCTGTTGAGGTATCTCGAGAAGTACGCCGTATTTACGGGAGGCGGGGCAAATCACAGGATGGGGCTTTACGATCAGGTGCTGATCAAGGATAATCATATTAAAGGAGCAAGAGACGGTTTAAAAGGATTGGTTGAGGTTGCCAGAAAAAAGAATTTAAAAGGCACGGTTATAGAGATAGAGGTTACGACGATAGAAGAATTTAATGACGCGCTGGCCGGGAAACCGGATATAATAATGCTCGACAACATGAGTTCGCGGGATGTGTTAGCGTGCGTCGAAATAAGGCGCCTTTCCAGAGTAAAGCCTCTCCTTGAGGTATCCGGCGGCATTACGCTGGAGAACGTCGAAGAGTACGCTAAGACAAAGGTCGATATGATATCGGCAGGCGCTCTTACCGCATCCGTCGATTCTATCAATATGTCGCTGGAAGTAATTTAATGGCCAGGTTCAAACTCGTTTCCGGTTTCAAGCCCGAAGGAGACCAGCCCGAGGCGATCGCGAAACTCACCCAGGGCCTAAAGAACAAGGAGCCTTACCAGACGCTCCTCGGCGTAACCGGTTCGGGCAAAACGTTCAGCATTGCCAACATCATCGCGAATATCGGCAAGCCCGCCCTTGTCATCTCTCATAATAAGACGCTCGCCGCCCAGCTTTACGGCGAATTCAAGGAATTTTTTCCGGAAAACGCGGTCGAATATTTTGTCAGCTACTACGATTACTACCAGCCCGAGGCGTATATCCCCAAGACCGATATATACATCGAGAAGGACTCGTCGATCAATGAGGATATAGACCGCCTCAGGCTTTCCGCCACGAGCTCGCTCATGTCGCGGGACGACTGCGTTATAGTCGCGAGCGTCTCCTGCATTTACGGATTGGGCTCGCCGGAAGAATACGGCGAAATGCTCGTATTTTTAGAGGAGGGCGAAAAGGCCGGCCGTGACGAGATCGTAAAGAGGCTCATCTCGATACATTACACAAGAAATGATTATGACTTCAAGCGCTCGACGTTCAGGGTGCGGGGCGACACGGTCGAAATATTTCCGGCGTACACAAAGACGGCGTACAGGATCGAACAGTCAGGCGATAAGATCGAGCGTATATGCGAAATAGATCCATTGACCGGGAACGCCGTTACGAACGTGAAAAAAGTCGGCATATATCCGGCGAAACATTTCGTGACGACGCCCGACAGGATAGAGGCGGCGGTTAAATCGATCGAGGAAGAACTCGCCGCGCGGCTCGCGGAATTGAGATCGCAAAATAAGCTCCTCGAGGCCCAGCGGCTCGAGTCAAGGACGCGTTACGATATCGAGATGATGAGGGAGATCGGATATTGCAGCGGCATAGAGAACTATTCGCGCCACCTGTCAGGGAGGCCGGCCGGTTCGAGGCCGTGGTGCCTGATAGATTATTTTCCGAAAGGTTTCCTGACATTTATAGACGAGTCGCACGTTACGATACCGCAATTGCACGGCATGTATAACGGAGACAGGGCGAGAAAACAGACGCTGGTCGATTACGGTTTCAGGCTTCCCTCCGCCCTGGACAACAGGCCCCTCAAGTTCGAAGAGTTCGAGAAACTTATATCCGAGGCCGTATTTGTTTCGGCGACGCCGGACGACTATGAGATCGAGAAGTCGAAAGGCAACGTCGTTGAGCAGATAATCAGGCCCACCGGCCTCATCGATCCGCCTGTTGAGGTAAGGCCGACCAAAAATCAGATAGACGACCTGATAAAAGAGATCAGGCTGAGGGCGGGACGGCTTGAGCGCGTTCTCGTCACGACGCTTACCAAGCGGCTTGCCGAGGACCTTACCAGATATTTGAGCGAATTCGGCCTTAAGGTCAGGTATCTCCATTCGGAGATCGACGTGATCGAGCGCGTTGAGATATTGAGAGATCTGAGGCTCAACAAATTCGACTGCCTGGTCGGTATCAACCTGCTGAGAGAGGGGCTCGACCTGCCGGAGGTGTCGCTCGTCGTGATCCTCGACGCGGACAAGGAAGGGTTTCTACGCAGCGGCACAAGCCTCATACAGGTCGCGGGCCGGGCCGCGCGCCACGTGAACGGCGCGGTCCTGATGTACGCCGATACCGTTACCAGATCGATGAAGAAGGCGATAGGCGAGTCGATAAGGCGGCGCGAGATACAGTTGGAATTTAACAATGTCCATCACGTTACCCCGCAGTCCATACAAAAGGCCGTGAGGGATGGGATAGAGTCTTACAAGAAGGCGCGCGAGGTGATCGCAGGTATAGTCGAGGAGACAGCCGAAGAATATGACGTGACCAGCCTGATAGCGGAATTGCAGCGCGATATGGAAGTTGCCGCGAGAAACCTGCAGTTCGAAAGGGCGGCTGTTTTGAGGGATCAGATCAAGGAGCTGAAAGATAAATATGCTGGACGAGAAGATCCTCGGAATATTAAGAAGTAACGCGGACTCGCATGTATCGGGCGAGGAGATGTGCGGGCTTGCCGGCATCTCGAGGGCCGCCATATGGAAACATATCGAAAAGCTGAGAGGCGAGGGCTATGATATCGAGGCCTCCCCGCATCTCGGGTACCGGCTTGTCGGCATACCGGACAGCCTTATTCCCGACGAGATAAAGTGGAAATTAAAAACGAAACTGATAGGAAAGTCCGTCATTTCGTATAAGAAGGTGGACTCGACGAACACGGTGGCGTACGGGTTGGCGGAAAAGGGCATGAAGGAAGGCGCCGTGATTTTGGCCGAGGAACAGGCCCTCGGCAAGTGGCGGCAGGGAAGGCGCTGGGTCTCGCCCTCGAAAGGCGGTATTTACCTCTCCTGCATATTGAGGCCTCATATAACGCCGAACGAGATCCCGAAAATAACGCTTCTTTCCGCGGTGGCGGCCGCTAAATCGATCAGGCTTTGCACGGCCCTGGACGCGATGATCAAATGGCCTAACGATATACTCATAAATAACAGAAAGGTATGCGGCATACTTACCGAGATGAAGGCCGAGCAGGATATGATCGATTTTATTATAATAGGTATAGGCATCAATGTTAATACGCCCATTCGCCTTCTTCCTAAAGGCGCATCGTCCCTTAAGGAAGAGCTGCGGCGCGGGGCCAGGGCCGAGGACGTGTCGAGAGTGGAGTTGACCAGAAGGCTCTTAGAGAATCTCGAAAGCGGCTACTTTCTTATGAAAAAACACGGGTTCAGGCCGATCATAGATGAATGGAAAGAGCTCTCGGCCATGCCCGGGTCGAGAATAAAGGTCATCATGCAGAACAGGCAATTCGAAGGCCAGGTGCACGATATAGATGAACAGGGTTCTCTTGTTGTAAGGACAGAATCGGGAGTCCTGGAGAAGGTATCGTCAGGCGACATCGTTATGGCGAGGTGAATAAAGTGAATAGACCAGATCATCTGATAGCGGTAGATATAGGGAATACCAATATCAGCGTCGGCGTATTTAAGGGGAAACGCCT
>JAPLMI010000150.1 GCA_026387115.1 Candidatus Omnitrophota bacterium
AGGAATGTGATGTGGCGACGTGGTGAGCAGGGCTTTGAAATTTTTTGTAGCTTGGTACGCCGCCGAAGGCGGCGTTACAAAAAATTTCAAGAGTGAGGCCGCCGCTGGAGCGGCCGAGCGTCCCTGCGAACCACTCGACACAGCACATTCTTCAAATAGCACAATCCCGAAAGGGGATTCCTTTCGAAATAGAAAAATTTACTTGCCTAATATTTTCGCTGCTGCTTCAAGGACGTCGTCGACGGTGATCGCCTCGAGGCATTTGAAGCCGCGCCTGCAATTGTGCGCCAGGCATACGTCGCAGCCCACATCCCTGTGAAGCGCTATGTCGCGCTTACCCGACGGCCCCCAGCGCTCGGGCGACAGCCCCGGATCACATCTGCCGAATATCGATATCACCGGCGTCCCGACCGCGCACGCGATATGAACCGGCCCGGAATCGTTCGAGACGAACAATTTGACGCGCCTCAATACGCTCGCCACATCCCCGATACCGGTCTTGCCCGCCAGGTTAACGCATTCTCTCGACATCAAAGAGGCTGTCCCGTCGGCAAAGATCTTGTCTTCAGCGCTCGCTATCAAAATTATCTTCGCGTTATAAGTTTTGGCCAGGCTATCCGCGGCCCTCGCAAAATTCATGACCGGCCATCTTTTGGATGCGCAGCTCGCTCCGGGGTTGACCGCGATGCAAAATTCGCCGTCCTTAACACCTCTATCATTCAATATATCCCGGACCCTGGTTTCGCAGGGCTTATCAATCGGCATATAGAGTGTCCTGTCTTTCGGTTCTATTCCTATATACCGCAGAATATCGAGCGTGTAATCGATCTCGTGCTTTAAACCGAATTGTTTGGTATGCGGAATCCTCTTTGTCAGCAGAATTCCCCATTTCTTGTCATATCCCACCCGGACGGGAATGCCGGCGAGGAACGTGATCACGTGCGTCCTCTTCGTCGGATGAAGTATTACCGCTATGTCGAATTTCTTCTGTCTCAGGTATTGTATAAATTTTAAATTCCCGCGCAGGTCTTTTTCCTGGCCGGCCTTATCGTAAACGATGACCTCGTCGAGATAAGGGTTGCTCTGGACGATCTCGCGGGCGTAGGGCCGGGCCAGAAAAGCGATGTAGCTTCCCGGATAAGCGTCCCTTAAGTTGGGCCGAATATCGCCAGCACATTCGTCCCGACAGCGCATCCCAGGTGAAGCGGGGCGCTGTCATTCGTAACGAGAAGCTTCGCGCGCCTTAAAAGGCTCCCGAGCTGGCGGATATTGGTCTTGTTGACGAAGTTATGCGCCTTATTTTTCATTCGGCCGGTGATGCCGTTCACTATCGCTTCATCCTCTTCTAAGCCGATGAATATGATACTCGCTCCGCACTCCGATATGATTCTATCGACAAGAACGGTGAAACCTTCTTCGGTCCATCGCTTCAAGTGGCTCTTCGCGCCGGGGTTTATCACGACTATCGGCGCTGTTATATCGTGATCCTTTAAAAGGCCTGACACGTATTCCTCGTCTTCCTTTGTAATATGGATATAAGACTGCTCCTCGAACTCTTCGATTCCGAGCGATTTCAGCAGATGAAGGTGCCTTTTCTTCCTGTGGATTCTAGCTCGCGGGAATTTATGAATGGCAGAGGTCCTGTACTTCGGGCCGATAAGAAGAGGAAATACGGTATTTCTGATGTCGACCACGAGATCGTATTTTAATTTTTTCAGCTTCAACTGCAATCTGCGTTTTTCGCCTATCGGCAGGTATTTGTCGTAAATTATGATCTTGAAGATATTGGGGTCGTACTCGAATATCTCCTTGCCTCCGGGGCCGACCATTACGTCGATCCTCGCCTCGCGGAATGTCTTTACGAGCGTTTGTATGACGGGTGTCGTCAGGATTATATCTCCGACATTGCTCAAGGTTATGACGAGTATGCGCCTGACTTCGGATTTGTCGATGATCATCGCTTGAACGCCTCTTCCGCTTTTTCAAATACATCTTCAACTTTTATCGCGGCCATGCACCTGTTATCTTTACAGGCCATATCATAACACGGGACATCACAGGCCTCGTTTTTAAATATCACGCGATAATCGCCGTCGCCGTAAGGGCCTGTTATCTTCGGCGACGTGGGTCCGAATAACGCGATCGTCCTCGCCTTCATTGCGACGGCAAGGTGCATCGTGCCGGTATCGTTGGCTATCACGAGCCATGCCTTTTCGAAGACCGCGGCCAATTGTTTTAAGGTAGTCTTTCCGCATATGATCACCGGCGCGTATTTCATCATATTCCTTATGTCTTCGGCAAGCCTCACATCCTTGACAGTGCCGGAGATTATTATCTTAGCTCCAGATTTGTCCGCGAGCTCGTCGGCCAGCCCGGCGAAATTTTCTTTCGGCCATCTCTTGGGGCCCCAGTTCCCGCCCGGGCAAAGGACGACGACTTTGTCGCTTGAGTTTATGCCGTTCGAACCGAGCAACTTTTCGGCGAAAATTCTATCGGAGTCTTTGACGAAGAATTCATACGAAACGCTATTGGGCCTTATGCCGGCGGACCGCGCGATATTCAGAAAATATTCGACCTTGTGGGCCTCTTCGGGCGGCTCCTCTACCGGTAAGGTCAGTAAAATTGCCCTCTTCTTTG
>JAPLMI010000211.1 GCA_026387115.1 Candidatus Omnitrophota bacterium
ATATATCTTATGTTAACTAGCCATAGGGAAGAAAAGAGGCATAACTTACTGGTATTTAAGTAGTTATGGATTATTAGCGGTTTCCTGTGGATAAACGCTTGCTACTTCTTAGCTACATCTTCCAAGGTTCGATTAAGCTTCTTCGTGACATTTTCCAATATACCCTTCATATCATCTTCAAGCTTCTTCTTATTGGGGTCGAGGTAGTCTTTACGGTATTTGGATTCCTGCTGTAAGATATAGTCTTCCTCGAAGGAGCGTTTTTCGAGCTTCTTAAGCTTAGCTATGATTATGTCTATGTTGCTACGGGGCATGTTCCTTAACTCCTCCTCAGCGAGGGTATTTGATATCACATTGTTAAGCTGTAATACGTTTACGTTCTTCATAATGTCTTTCTTTATCTTATCGTAGTACGGGGTTGTGGCTGCCTCGTATTCGCGCATTATCCTTGTCTTAACGGTGTCCAGTTCCTTGAATATGCCTTTGATACCATGGATATCCCCTTCCTTTAATAGGTCGGGAATAGCCTGAGCCAAGAGGATATTGGCAACCATCTGGATGAGGTTATCCGAAGCTTTCTTCAGCTCAGGGTTAGTTCCGGCTTCGGCTTCTTCCTTCTCTACCTTGTTCATATCCTGTAAAAGGCCTTTTATGGCGTCTATAAGTACTTTCTGGTCCTCTGTGGGGTTACCGAGGATATTGGCAAACTTAGCGGCTATCTCCATCCATCCATCGGTATGGCCAGTGCATTCTGGCTTAAAACATCGTTTACGATTAGCTTCAGCTGATTAGGGTCTATCGGCATATTTGGATCCCGCCCGAACTTGTCCTTATTGGCTAAGAGGCCGCTGAAGATGCCTGCCGCGGTGTTCGGGTCCATATTATTGAAGTTTTTTAATACGAGATTCGCCTCTTCTTTCAGATTATAGTTAGTGCCCCACATGCGGGATTCGATGAGATTTTTGTTGTATGATCCGTAGGTTGTGTCGGAAGGTGCATTCATAACCCCTACTTTAGTATCTTGAGCCTTCATGTAAACGTTAGGTTTTGTAGACTCATTGGAAATAGTAGGGGTATAATAGCCGAAGGAACTGTAATACTTAACCGGGCCGGCAAAATAATCGTTATAAGATGTTACGCCGATACCACCGCAGAATATAGCGTAACCCGATTTATTGAAATTATTATTTATAGACGTCACCGTAGATGCTGCATCTGTAGAAGTCTGAATATACAAAGCGGATGAGTATTCATTAAAAATATTATCTTTGATCAATGCTGTCGTTCCAATATTGCATTTTACAGACGAAGTTTGGTTATTAAAAATATTACTTAATATAGTTAAGTTATTCGTACCGTTCCATCCATCAATTCCATTTTTAGTCTCAAATATATTATTTTTTATTACGGTGGACAATGCGCCGAAGGTAAAAACTCCCTCGTATGCGTTTTTAAACCTATTATTCGCAATCATGATGTTGGATGAGCCATCGATCCTGATACAATAGTTGGTAAACGTGCCGCCGATTATGTTAAAACCGTTTATCTCTGTAGGTCGATCGACATTGCTCAGAACTATCCCGCTGCTCGCATTATAAGCTATCTGCAGCGATGAAACGTTATTTTCGATATCCCTGACCCCGTATTCGTCATATCCCCCGTACATGCTGACACCGTTTTTGAGGTAGAGATTCGCTATGTCATAGGTTTTGTTTGCTCCTCCCCTGACCAGTATCATATCCCCGGCATTAGTCTTATTTATCGCTTCCTGTATGGTGCCTGTCCCGTAATTATCAAATCCGGCATAGACATGCCTTGTGCCGTTTATGACCTCAGCCATGAGCCTGCCGAAGGCGTCCCTTTCCTGGTTTGTGCCGGTACCTATGGCTACATTATACTGGGATGAATCTATTAGAGTCGTCGCTATGCTAGCTACCTGGGACGAATCCTGGCTAGCGCTCGTCCTCATCTGCAGGTTAGGCGTTACCTTGCTATTGGCGTTCTCTTCGACCTTCCTGGCGAGCTTACTCTGCACATACTCGACAGCCCTGTCGAAGAGGCTCTTTTTGGGGGACTCCTGCCTTAGTATGGCGTCGGTCTGTTGTTTAGCCGCATTGATGTAGCCCGGCGAAAAGGTATAGTTTTGGTTTGAGGTAAGCCTGTCGGTATTATCATTATCACCGTTAGCAAATACCGGTATCGTGAATGTTAATCCAAGAATCAGTGTCAGTATCAGCTTTTTCATCGTTCCCACCCTCTTTTCCCTAGAACCTAGAACCTACACCCTACAACAAAACAGCCCATTCACACACCACTTAGCATGAATAGGCTTTCACGAAGCTTCGGCAACTGGCTATCCTGACCCTTCCGGATCGAGGACCCTGACATCGAAGCCATAGGCTTCGATGTAGCTGATGCGTTTCAAGAGAAACGCATCAAGCTGTAGCTTTGCGGCCCATCCTTTCAGATGGTGTGCCTTTATCGTTCCTCTACTATAAAGTATACCTGATAATATGAAGAATGGAAGGGCTTATAGGCTAGCTTTTGTATGTTTAACCTCTCGACCTCCGAGGTCAAGAAAGGTCAAGAATGGTATTATTCGTGCCGTCTATCAAAAAGAAAGGTGCTTTTTTGAACCTGTTTTACTTTATGCTTTACGGCGACGGCAATATTGGTAAGTTCTCCGTAGCTTGATATCGGACGATATTGGTTTGTGACGCCTGCCAATGATATTGACATTATCGGGAATTTTACAGGCTGACCGCGCCTGTCTTTCTCTGTAATATAGCCGGTGGCCAGATCCTCTTTTGAATAAAAATCTTTTATTTTTGTATCGAATTCCGATATTACGGCTTCGGCGAGGGCATCCGCCTTATCCGGTGTCGTTATCAGGAAGAAATCGTCTCCGCCTTCATGTCCGATGAAGTCGTAGTTATTACCTTTCTCTTTTACGGCGTCTTCCAAAACCCTGGCCGTGAATTTTATTAGCTCATCGCCTTTTCCTATGCCGTATCTGTCGTTGTAAACCTTGAAGTTATCCAGGTCTACATGTATTGCCGTGAATTTCTTGCCTGTCCTTATGCACTCTTCGACCTTTTCCCGTATCACGTTGTTGCCGGGCAGTTTTGTCAGCGGGTTGGCGTTCTCCGCCGTCTCCTTCATCTTTTTCAACGCGATGGTCATCAGGTTGACGGTATCCCCCAGCTCCTGTATTTCGTCGTTGGTTCTTATCCTGACGCTCAGATCAAAATTTCCCGAGGCGATTTCTTTAGTGGCCCTGTTCAATGACGCTATGGGCCGGACCACAGTTTTTGATAACAGATAGCCGAGTATCAAATTGCCTATGATGACGGCTATGGCGGTTAATGCGATGGGAACCAGAATATCCGTCATGGCCTTTGTTATGTTCGCCATCGAAAACGAGAGTTTCGTAATGTATTTTGCCGCGGCACCCACATAAAGAGGTATGTAAATATCTATATTTTTTGTATTGGGGTTGATGATCGAATAGAACCATGCGCCCTCGGGGCTCTTCGCCGAAAGGCGAAAATAGGTGTCGATATCATCCTTGGATTCGCCGAATTCCCTGGCCAGGGGGTCGTTGGTTGCTATAACAGCGCCGTTCATGGATATTATGGATATTTTTTCTACTATATTCTCCCTGGCGAACGAGTCTACGGCAACCTGGAATATGCCGGGCGCGGTTTCTTCCAAAGGCAGGTCTTTTATCATCATCTCAAGGGTTGTTTTTACTATGATAGTTCCGACCCGCGCGCGGTATTGGTTATAGGAATTTAAACTTTCTATGTGATTGCGCAGCTGTATTGACGCGAATATTGATATGAGGAGGATCGATATCCCGGCTATCAGGACCGTTATCCTGGCCTGTAATTTAAGTCTTGGCATAATCGGTTACCCGGGGTTCTTGTATGTATACTTGTTCAGGACCTTTAATATGCCATCCGCCGATTCAGGCATTTTGGCTTTATTCTTTATCAATATATCTTCGGCCGACAGGCTATGGCCGTAAAGTTCCGCGTCTCCGTCCCAATGCTGGGTTATGACCGCGCCCTCGAGTTTCGCTCCGGCAAAAAGGCCGCGCGAACGCGAATACGACAATATCCCGCCCTTCAGGTGCGCGTCCGTCGACGCCTCGGCGGCCCTTCCCACGGGCCCCGCGGCGACGGAGGCGTCCGCGCCGAGCTTGAACTGGCCCTGCAGGACTCCGTCCACACTTCTTTTGTTAGTGAAGACAAGGACGAAATCCGTCGCCTGCCCCCCTATCTGCCAGCCGAAGCTCCCCCCCGCTATCGTGAATATGGCCGGAGGGGACCATCTTCCGCTATTGTCCCTGACCATTATTATGCCCTGGCCGTATTTTCCGCCGAAAACGAATCCGGCCGATATGGTGTTGGGAAATATCGCTATCGCCGAACATCCCCTCATCAGGTCTTCCGGAATGCCCTGATCGGGCATCTGTTGTATTTCGGACAGGACTTTTCCGGATTCTTCCACAAGCCTGGTCCACTTACTTTCCGCATGAGCGGCGGTGTTATGTATAAAAAGCGATACCAAAAGTATAATTAAGATGTATATCCTTTTCATTTTTACCCCCTCTTTTGATTATTATTATAAATTTATTGCTATTCCGTGTCAAGCTATATCCCCTTGTCTTTGACGTTTCTTGTGATATAATTTAGGTATGAAAAAAGTGATTGCGCTGATATTGGGCGGAGGCCAGGGGAAAAGGTTATTTCCCCTTACCATGCACAGGTCTAAACCGGCTGTCCCGATAGGAGGGAAATACCGCCTTATAGATATACCGGTGTCGAATTGCCTCCATTCGGGGCTGAAGAACATCTATGTCCTTACACAGTTCAATTCAGAGTCGCTCAATAACCATATAAACAATACCTACAGATTCGATTATTTTTCCAGGGCCTTTGTAAGGATCCTCGCGGCGGAGCAGACGGTCGACAATACGACGTGGTTTCAGGGAACGGCCGACGCGGTGAGAAGAAATATATTCCATCTCGAGTTAAAAGGCGATGAAGAGATACTCATCCTGTCAGGAGACCATCTTTATAATATGGATTACAGGGACCTCATCGGTTTTCACAGGAAAAGCAAGGCCGATTTCACCATTTCCGTGATACCGGTAAAGGAGAGCGAATCCCGCGAACTGGGGATCCTGAAATTAGGCCGGTCCGGTAAGATCGTCGGATTCAAGGAGAAGCCCAAGACGCGTTCTGAGATGAAAGGCATGGTCTCGCGCCATCACTGCCTCGCGTCGATGGGCGTATATGTCTTTAATGCCAGAGCGTTGTTGAAGGCCCTTGACGGTAATGATGTGGACTTCGGCAAGGAGGTCATGCCGCATACGATAAGGCGCCTGAAGGGCTTCGGGTATATATTCAACGGTTACTGGAAAGATGTCGGCACCATCAAGAGCTTTTACGACGTGAATATGGAGATGGCCTCGTCAAAACCGCACTTCTCTTTCTTCTACGAAGGAGCGGTATTTACGAGGCCCAGGTTTCTTCCCACCGCAAGGGCGTTTAACTGTAAGATCAGGCTTTCTATGCTGGCGGAAGGATGCGTTATACGCGACGCCGAGATAAAGAATTCGATCGTCGGTTTAAGGTCTATAATAGGGAAGAACTGCAGGATCTCAAGGACCGTAATAATGGGCGCCGACTACTACGAAGGCCGCGCGTCGAAAGAGCCGGTCAGGGTCGGCATAGGCGATAATACATCCATCGATAAAGCCATAGTCGATAAAAACGCGAGGATCGGAAGAAATGTTATTATAACCAATGTTAAGAGGTTAAAGAATTTCGACGGGCCGAATTACTTCATAAGAGACGGTATCGTTATAATCCCTAAGAACGCGATTTTGAAAGACGGGACTCGAATTTAGCCCCCTGGCAGCTTTTCCGTTTGACGAGCTCCTCCCCTATCTTGTTAATAGTTCCTATTTTATCCAGGGCCCATAAAGGCGCGATATGCCTGCCGTTTGCGCCTTCGCCGGTCAGGCGCTCGATTATTATATCCGGAGAAAGATATTCCAGAAAATCGCATACGAGATTCACATATTCATCCTGCCGAAGGACCTTTACCTCACCTTTATTATATAACTCTTCCAGGCGGCTTCCTTTTAGAATATGCAGCAGGTGTATTTTTACCGCGTCGATCTTCAGGCCGGTGAGGGATTTCGCGGTTTCGATCATATCTCTTCTGGTTTCGCCGGGGAGCCCCAATATAACGTGCGCGCATACAGGAATATCGAACTGCCTTGTCAACCCCAGAGCTTCCAGGAAATCGATGAAGCTGTGGGCCCTGTTTATGCGGAGCAGGGTTTTGTCATGAATGGACTGCAGGCCGTATTCAATCCAGACGTCGAACCGGTTTTTGTATGATGAGATCAATTCCAGCTTATCCCGATCGACGGCGTCGGGCCTGGTGCCGATAGAGATGCCCACCACTTCGTTAAACTCCAGCGCCTGGTCGTATATCTTTTTTAACTTGTCTATTGAAGCGTAAGTGTTGGTGAACGCCTGAAAGTAGGCGATGAACCTTTCGGCCTTCTTGGATTCTTTTAAATATTTGATCCTTTTGGCG
>JAPLMI010000205.1 GCA_026387115.1 Candidatus Omnitrophota bacterium
TGGAAGCTATGTGATTCTCCACCTCTTATTTTACAGGCCGACATACCTGTATGTGCTGGGCCACGAGGCCGTGCACGCGGGGATCTCATGGATATTCGGCGGTAAGATCAAATCGTTCAAGGTCTCCGGGGAAGGCGGCAGCGTCGCGACGGACAAATCCAACGTAATAGTGGAGCTCTCACCGTATTTTGTGCCGATATATGCTATAATAATTTCCGTTATCTATTTTGTTATCGCGTCGTCTTATAATATAAACGGCGCCGTATTTATATTTCTGATCGGATTCGCGCTCGCGTTCCACATGATCTCGACGATAGAGGTCATGAAGATACGCCAGCCCGATGTAGTGAAGTCAGGATATTTCTTTTCGATAGTGATGGTCTATGTCCTTAATATGGTCGTGATATCCCTGATATTCGGGATGCTTTTTCCGTCGTTCTCGGTGAAGAAATTCCTTATCGACAGTTGGGCGCTGTCGAAGAATATATATGTAGCGGCGGTGAGGCAGTTGTTTTTTTAACAGGTAAAAAAAGAAAGGAGTTGTGTATGAAGATAGTCACAGTATTGGCGGTTATCGCTATTGTTGCGGTAAGCGCGATGCCATTAGCGTTCGCGGAAGGCGGGTCGTCCAAGGATAAGCCGGATACGATTTTCCAGAGGCTGGGAGATAAGATAAGCGAGCCTCTCTCGGTGGAGGTCAAGCCCCTTAAGAAGGTGGAAGATTTCCAGAAGATGTCCGATGGCATCGATCAGGGATCGAAGGAAGCGAAGCCTCAGAGCCTGAGGGCCAATCCCCGCAAACTTGCGGATACCAGCTGGCTGTAAATAGCTTCAATTTGGCGGAGGGTTAAAACGGGGACAACTGTTCCCGTTTTTTCCTTTTTATGTATTTTAGCTTTTTTTTGTTGCATTTGCATAATATATAATGTATACTTATTCTATCATGAAACGGTATATCCATAGAGCGATAGAGAAAGAATTATTAAAGGCGGCAAAGGAATTTCCGGTTATAGTTCTTACGGGACCCCGCCAGACCGGAAAATCTACCGTCCTGCAGAACATATTCCCGAAACACAATTATACGACCTTTGACGATCCGCTTACGAGTAAACTTGCCAACGACGATCCGAAGTTTTTCCTTTCCCGCGCTAAAAAGATGGTCGTGGACGAAATACAATACGTGCCCAGCCTGTTGCCGTTTATAAAAATGGCAGTGGACAGCGACCGGAGAAACGCAGGGCATTTTATATTGACCGGATCTCAATACTTTACCCTTATGGGCGGCATAAGCGAATCTCTGGCTGGCAGAGCGGCCCTGTACGAGTTATTACCGTTTTCTTCGGAGGAGATATCACATTGCCCGGGAGACGATGGGATGAGGCAGTCTTTTTCAGCCATGTTCCATGGTTTTTTCCCGGAGATCGTCGCTCATGGCGTAGACCGGAATCGATTTTATACCTCGTATCTTCAGACCTATCTCGAACGCGACATTCGTCAGATAACATCCGTTCATGACTTAAAAATCTTTCAGAATTTTCTGGAACTCCTGGCGGCTAGGGCCGGAAATATTCTTAACATTCACGAATTGTCAAAAGAGGCCGGTGTAAGTTTCACATCCGCGAGACGGTGGATTTCCATCCTTGAGTCCACGCGTCTTATATATCTTCTGCGCCCGTTTACAAAAAATATAACAAAAAGAGTTATTAAAAGCCCGAAGCTTTATTTTACCGACACAGGCCTTTTGGCATATCTTTTGAGATATCCGAACGCCGCTACGATGTCTGCCGGGCCCCAGGCGGGCGCTTTTTTTGAAAATCTTATACTTGCGGAAATTTTAAAATTAAAATACAATCACAACCTTAATTTCGAACCATACTTTTATAGGGATTCGAATCATAATGAGATAGACTTTGTGCTGGACTACGGTGTCGCCATTAAGATGTTTGAGGTCAAGTGTCTTTCAACGCCGAATGAGAAACATTTCGCAAGCTTGAAAAAAGCGGTTAAGGAGGTCCGTAATTCCTATGGGTATCTTGTAAGTTTTGCAAAAGAAAGAATGCCCGCAGCTAAAAACATTGAATCGATCCCCTGGAGTTTTGTTAAAGATGTTGCGTATAATTATAAGAAGCGGTAGAACGTCTGCAAACTGCCAGAAGGTATGATATACTGTTATCCTGATTGACGATAATTTGGTGGAAAGGTCCTTCAGATGCTCCTATTCGTCGCATCTTCAGGATCAAATTTTGCTTCGAGATGATTTAGGTCCTTCGGATGCTCCTATTTGTCGCATCCTCAGGATCAAATTTTACTTCGCAAAATTTGGAGGAGTGGCAGAGCGGTTGATTGCGGCAGCCTTGAAAGCTGTTGTGGGCGTAAGCCCACCGTGGGTTCAAATCCTACCTCCTCCGCCAGTTTTTTCTCTTGAAAAAAGTGGCGGATGTCGGAGCCACAGGCTCCGACGCCGCCATAAGTAGTGTTGGACATATTTTGGCCGGAAGACCTGGAAACCCCGATTAAGCTTAAGCCGGGATAGTAATGAGAGGTTCGGCAAGATATACAGGGCATTGCTTGAATTAGAGAATAACCGGATAATCAAATAGAATAAAAAAAGTACAATAAGAAAGGAGGAAAGTATGGCGGACATTGAAGAAAAAAATGTGGCGGGTGAAAGCAAGGGTGACAGATTTAAACGGCTTGCTTCAAAGAGGGTGGTAAACGCGATACAGAAGATCGAGCTTATAACGAATCTCGCGGCTCCCAGTTATGAATACACCCCCGAGGAGGTCACGAAGATCCTGACCGCACTGCAGGGTTCTGTGGACAAGGTCAAGGCGGCGTTTTCCAAGCAGAAGATCGAAAAGACGGTATTTAAGCTATAAATTATCCGGCGAAACCTGCGAACCTGTCCTGGGGACGGTCCGGAAAGTGCCAGGGAGTTTGGGGACGAGCATGAAGAACATCGCGTTAAGTATGGCAGGGGTTATTTTCCTGATAATGTCGATCATGCAGCTTTTGAGATTTATATTAAAAGCAAAAATCACCGTCAACGACAAGATAATCATCCCGCTATGGCTCAGCATGATCGCTTCGCCGGTAATGTTTTTGCTTGCGATATATATGTTTCTCGCGGCAAGGCGATAATCGTTCCCGCGACCGCGAAGTAGTCGTTCAAATAATCGGAGAATAGATCCGGGGACGTTATTTAACAGGTTGCCGTTTAGATTTAGAGCGGAGGTTTTTATGTTTATGGAAGAGATGACAAATGAAAAAATTTATTAAAGCGTTTCTGATTATTTCCCTTGTTGGCGTAGTCGGATACACAGGTTACGAAGTCTCCATATTATCCGATCGGATCAAAAGAATAGAGAATAAGCTCGGCGGTTCGAGGAAGATAGCGTGCACCGAAAAGGAGACCGTGGAGAAGGTGCGGCGGTCGGTTGTCCGCGTGGTCGGCGGAGAATCCGAAGGGTCAGGATTCGTGATCCAGAAAGGCGGTATTATATTGACCAATTTTCACGTGATCGAATCCGAGCCGAATCCGAAAGTCATATTACCGGACAGTACTTTCGAGACAGCCCAGGTCATAATGGCCGACAAGGATGCGGACCTTGCGGTTATTAAGATCAATAAAAACCTTCCGGCGCTTAGAATGGCGCGTCTTGACGGGATGAGCCCCGCGGAGGAGGTCTTCTCTATGGGGTATCCGCTTGGAGGTAGCCTACCCGGCGAGGCATCAGTGGTCCGTGGATCATTTTCAAGATTTGTTAGAGACAGGAAAAACGGCGTTCAATATCTCAGTACGGATATGACCTCGGTCTCCGGGATAAGCGGCGGTCCGATGGTGAATATCTACGGAGAAGTCGTCGGCGTTAATACCGCGGGGCTGGTATTAGGGGGGATGTCCATAGCCATCTCCTCGGATTCCATCAGAGAGAAATGCCGCCAGATGTCCGCCTCGAAAGATCCGCTCAAAGACGTAAGGAAGATAATTTTTGCGCCGAATAAGAACGCGCTTGAGGCCGTCAGGTGCTTTTACAATTACCTTAAAGCCCGGAGGTTGGAAAAGGCCTTTGAGCTTCTGTCCGACAATTTCGTTAAAGGGTACAGTTTTGAGCAATGGGCGCGGGGGTATCGGCCGCTTCTCGATACGACCATAGTCATAATCAAGCGCGATAAAAAAATAGCGAACAGGATAAACATCAAGCTATCCACCAAAGACCTGGTTGATAACGAGATCGTATATAAGTATTTCGAGGGCTATTGGGATGTCCGGCAGGTGGGCGGGCGGTGGCTGCTCTGGAAGCCGAAGATCAAGGAGGTCATGGATCCGGGAGAGGATTGGTTCATAGATCCGGATATTGAAAAGCAGATGGAAGAACTGGCAAAGGTTCACGAGGATTATGAAAAATATCTACGGGAAATGTACAAAATATCGCAGGAGCCGGGAAACGACCAATTAACCCTGCAGGACCTCTACGACAAGGCTACGGGGGTTGAGATCAGCCCGCAAAGCGTCGTCCCACAAAGCTGGCCAAGATAAGTTTGTAGTGGCGGGCGGGGTAAAGCGGAGGAAGGGGGCGTAATGGCTGGGGGTAAAATGCGTCTTTCCCTTTGAAGTGATCGATGTCTTATATGAAGATAAAGAGAATATGAAAGAGTGGAACAAGGTTATAAGGCTCATAAAAAGGCCCAGACTCGCCCCCAATAATCAATAACAATAGGACGTACTGAAAAGCATTCTATATCAAAAATGGAAAAACGGGAGGATAACGAAGGAATATGACGCCCAGAAAAAACTTTACGGTAAAAGAGGCGAAAGAGATAGGTGAAAGATTAGGTATCAGGTGGGACAAATTCGACGTTGATCAGTTCAGAAGAGGCCTGGATGTGGAACTGGAGCACGGCCTTCGTGATCCGGCAACCAACGTCAGTAACGATGACCCGTTAATTACCGGCAAGATCGCCCTGGCCCATTTAAATGAATTTCCGGATTATTACGACAGGCTGAAGAGGATGGAAGAAGAAGCTGAAAAGCTCTGGAAACAGTAAGAAAATAGAGCTAAGCAGGCATCCTTAACGACTAATAAGGAGTAACATGAAAAAGCGATTGAAGAACAAAAGTTCTTTTGTGCCGCATCGCGCCCAGCCGGATATAACGGGCCTCATTCTTAAAATACAGCAGCAGCTCACTTTTTTAGAGAGGAAGATAGATACCTTGATTGGCCAGTCTCCGGGAAAGCCTCTTGAAAGAGAACATCATCCAAAATCTTTCCAGCGCCCTGACCATTACCATCGTCAAGGCGAAGCAAAGCAGAGCAATAATTACAGGGAAAGAATATTGCATAAAGCGGTGTGCGCAGACTGCAATAAGGAATGCGAAGTTCCTTTCAGGCCCAGCCAGGATCGTCCGGTATACTGCAGGGACTGTTTTTCAAAGCGCAAGGTCGACAGCTCGTTTAAAGGAAAGGATGATTTTAGATCCCGGGGAGCAGGGCCTGCTCAGGTAAGCCATATCGATAAACCGCATGGCGGTGAAAAGAAAAAACGGCGAAAAGCGCGCGCCTAAAAAATAACAGAGAGGAGATTTGTTATGGGAGTTTACAAAGATTTTTGCGGATTCAGCAAAAGAAAGACCAGCGTAACAGGGAACAAGCTGATTAAGCGAAAAATGGTGCAGGCTATAGTCAAAAAGCTTAAGGCCGCAGGTAAGCCGATCGACCGGCAGGCGATCAATAAAGAAGTGTTCGACAAAGTCCGCAGGAGGCATCAATCCCAACAGAAAAAGCATAAATAAAGGAGTTGATCATGATAAATAGATCGATCAAGGGAACAAGGACAGAGAAGAATTTGCTGGCGGCTTTTGCCGGAGAGTCACAGGCAAGGAACAGGTATACCTATTTCGCGTCCGCCGCGAAAAAAGAAGGTTACGAGCAGATAGCGGCCATATTTCTTGAGACCGCGGAGAACGAAAAAGAACACGCCAAGGTATTCTTCAAATATCTTGAAGGCGGGGACGCCGAGATAACCGCTTCATATCCCGCGGGGATGATAAAAAACGCGAAGTCCAATCTCGAAGCGGCGGCCGCCGGCGAAAACATGGAATGGACGGTGCTATACGCGGATTTCGCGAAGACGGCGAAGAGTGAAGGCTTCGGCGAGATAGCGGATTCCTTTGAGCAGATTTCAAAGGTTGAGAGATTCCATGAGTCGAGATACAGAAAGCTTATCAATAATATCGCCGGTAAGGAAGTTTTCAGGAAAAAGGCGGCGGTAAAATGGCATTGTACCAACTGCGGATATGTTGTCGAGGGCCGGGAAGCTCCCGGGGAATGCCCCGCGTGCAAGCATCCACAGAGTTACTACGAGGTCCTGGCCGAAAATTTCTAGCATGAAAAAATTCACCGTCACGGTTGCCGTGATATTATTCTTCGTTGCCGGTTTGGCCGGCCGCCAGGCTCACGCCTACGATAACGGCGACTTCCAGATATGGAATACGGACGTCGAAGATATAAAGATCTACAAGAACGTGAAATATTCCATGGAGCAGGAATACCGTTTCGGCGAGAACGCGACGGAGCTCTATTACCAGCACTATGACTTCGGCTTCGTCTACGGTTTCGACAAGAGGCTCGACCTGGGCTTCTTCTACCGCCTCGTCTTCGAAAGATACAAGAAGAAATGGCGCGAGGAGGACATGCCGAACGTCAACGCCACCATAAAGCTCGACCTCTGGAAATTCAAATTCGACGACCGTAACCGCATCGAATACCGTCATTTCAGGTATCAGAAGGATTCCGTCCGGTATCGGAACAAGTTTTCGCTCAGATACCCGGTAGACTTTAAGAAGATAAAGGTATCGCCGTATGCCTCGGACGAGATATTCGTCGTCTCCACCGGCGCCGGCTGTAACGAAAACAGGTTTTGCGCGGGAGTCGAGCTTGAGCTTACGAAGTACGCCCGGTGCGACTTCTATTACATGCTTAAGGAGAACAGGGTCAGGGGCGACAAGTGGACATGGGTGAACGCGCTCGGGACGAGGGCGAAGATAGCGTTTTAAATGCCTTGACACAACATCGGCTCCAATCTATAATGTGTCCGTATTGTCCGTATTAATAGATAATATAATTTAAGGAGATATGTTATGGCCTTCCGTTTTCTTCCGCATGATTTCAACTTCTTCGACCTGTTCGAAAAACAGGTGGACTACGCCGTCGACGCCGCGCGTTATTTCAAGGAGGCGGTGTCAAAAAATATTCTGGATGATGAGTCCCTGGAGAAGATGCATGAGGTCGAGCATCAGGGCGACGAAGTCGCGCACACCATCCTCGATAACCTGAACAAGACCTTCATCACGCCGTTCGACCGCGAAGACATTCATGCCCTGGCCAAAGAAATAGACGACATCATAGACATGCTCTACACGATCTTAAACCGCATGAAGGTTTATAAAATTGAGACCGTCGACAAAAACCTCGTCCAGTTTGCTACCGTGATCGACGAATCTGTCCGCGCCGTCGCGTGCGCCGTGAAGGGCCTGCGCAACCTGAAAAATTCGAAGTCCGTCGCGGAGTCCTGCGTGGAGGTTAATCGGCTCGAGAACGTTGGCGATGCGATGAGGGATACGATGCTCGCCGAGCTCTTCAACGCCGGGAAGGACCCCATCCATATCATGAAATGGAAAGAGATATATCAGGACGCGGAGACGGTCCTCGATATTTGCGAAGACGTTGCCCACGTGGTCCAGTCTATACTCGTGAAACAGGCCTAGCTTATGATATTTGGTGTTCTGTTCCTGGTAGCGCTCGCGCTATTCTTCGACTTCCTGAACGGCTTTCATGATTCGGCCAATTCCATCGCCACTATCGTTTCAACGAGAGTGCTCTCACCCAGGTACGCGGTTATCTGGGCCGCGTTCTTCAACTTCATAGCCTTTTTGTTCTTCGGATTGCACGTCGCCAATACGATAGGCAAGGGGATCATCGACATAGCCATCGTCGATAAGCATATCATCTTCGGCACGCTCGTCGGCGCATGCGGCTGGAATCTTATCACCTGGTATTTCGGCCTCCCCACAAGTTCCTCACACGCGCTCATCGGCGGCATGATAGGCGCGGCCCTCGTAAAGGCCGGAACAAGAGCGCTCGTATGGAAAGGTATTTTAAAGACGGTCACTTTCATCTTCGTCTCGCCTATACTTGGCCTTTTACTGGGATTGGGATTCGGCATTATCGTATACCGGTTATTCCGAAAGAGTGCCCCTTTCCAGGTGGACCATATATTCAGAAAAGGGCAGCTTGTGTCGGCCGCACTCTACAGCCTGGGCCACGGAGGAAATGACGCGCAGAAGACGATGGGTATCATAGCGAGCCTTCTCTTCAGCGCCGGGCTTTTGGGCGCCAAATTTCACATTCCTTTCTGGGT